>CAYLVL010000034.1:0-12782 GCA_964387135.1 uncultured Planctomycetota bacterium | reverse complement strand
ATTGAAAACAGGGAATTGAAGGCTTAATCAACCGCGAAGAGGGGTCGGTACATGGCAAAATTCACCCGGCGCACTGTGTCGGCCGAAAACCCCACTTCCGCAACGGTCTCAACAGTATACAATTGCGATACGCTCGAAAAACTCAATGAGCTTGGGGCAGGCGCTGACTTCCATGATTACATGCGCTGGTCTGAGCTTGACAAATGGGACAACTCCGGTCGTTTCATAATGGTTCCCGCTTGCAGACCGCCCGATCCTACATACTCATTCAGGATCGTTGACACACTCGACGATTCGGTAGCATTCGACATGTCGCTCCCCACTTATCCCCACTGGATCGGTGCTAACCTGCGCTATGCTCATCTTTCGGCTGACGGGAACTACATATTACATATGGGCTGCGGTCTGCATAGGCCAGCTCAGCGAGACCGACGACAGGAAGCTCATGGCGAGAATCGAGAGGTCGACGCTCGACTACGATTTCTTCCCTGTAGACGAGGCGACCGACGATCTTGGCGACTTCGCGATCTCTCCCGACGGCACCACGTTCTATCTCACCGTCCCGAACACCGGCGAGATCATCGTCTGGCAGCCTACCCCGAACCAGCCGCCCGTCTGCGATTTTGACGCTCAGCCGCCCCAGTACATAGGGCCACCTCCTGCATCGATTACATTTGATGCCGTCGGCTCCTACGACCCGGACGGGGAGATCATCGATTATCACTGGGATTTCGGGGATGAGACAACCGGCTCGGGACAGAGCGTTGTGCATGAGTACAACGAGACCGGGCTCTATACGGTAACTCTGACGGTCACCGACAACGAGGGCGGCGTGACATTCTGCACCGACACCGTGGACATTCTTATTACATAACCCCACAGTCGCCCGTTTTGCGTCACGTCTCAGATGATGACGTACAAGCCCTGCTGGTGGTGGACGACATAGATGAACTTGCCGTCGGTGGCTATATCCCTCGGGGAGCTGAGCTCCAGATCGCCTATATACTCCGGATCGGTCGGGTCGTGGCAGTCGTAGACGACCAGCCCGTACGTACTTCGAACAACGTAGGCATAGTGGTCAATCACCACGAGATCTGAGGGATTCGCGCCGGGCCCGTCGATTGTTGAGCCGAGGATAGGCGGCACTACGGGATCGGTGACGATATCGAACAGGAGGAGTGCTTCCGTCGATTCATTGGTCACATACAGAACGCCGTCGTCGATGCATAGGCCGCTCGCATAGTCGGCTCCGATATCGTTGGCGAACTCGAGCGCCGACGGGTCGGTTCGGTCGTAGATTTGGAGAGGCTGGGTTTTGAATGTCTGGTAGATATAGTCTCCGAAAATCTCCATGTCCAGCGGCACGCCCATCATGTCCATGTCAAGCGGATCATAGACCAGCAGGTTGTACGGATCGGTGGTGTCAATCGGGTATGTATCCTGCGCATCGTTGGTGACATACAGCCAGTTGTCCAGTCTCACAGATGTTCGGCCGAGCTCGATTTGAACGGAGCTCGTTGAGAACGGGTCCGTCGGGTCGCTGATGTCGAGCATGTGATACTGGAACCATGTTGCCGCGCCTGCATAGGGATCTCCGGCAAGAACATCCCCCCATATGGGCTCGTCGTCCCATGTGCCGACAAGCTCGAGGTCCAGCGGATCGGTAATGTCGTAGATTGCCAGGTTGTGGATGCCGTCACGGATAAGCATGTTGTGGCCGCATATGGACGGGCTTGCCGGATTCTCCATGGAATAATAAGCGAGGACCGCCGGATTCGCGGGATCGTTACCGGTCTTGGGAGTGCAGCTCACAACAACCGTGTTGCGCTCCTCGTTACCGACCTGGTCTTCCGCGCGCACGACGAAGTTATGCTGGATGGATTCCATAAGTCCGGTGACGGTGTACTTGTAGTCGGTGACATCACCGGGCAGCGGCTCCACATCGGCCACCTTGATAGCGTTGTTGATATTGAACGGCAGCGAGCAGGTGTAGTAGATGTTGTATTTGGCCGGGCCGGAAATCACGTCGACCGCCTTGTTCCACGTGAGAACGGCCGCGAAGTGTTTCGCACTCGCCGACTGAGCGCCGATGGTGCTTAACCATTCGGGCGGATCGACATCGGACCCGACGATCAGCGTATCGCTTACGATCGGGAACTCGTAGTAGGGGGCTTCCAGACCTTCCACCGTCTGCACGTCCTTGTATGACTCCAGCGACAGACGGATGTCGCATTCCTCACAGGTCGGCCAGATATCGGCAGTGACGAAGAGCACAAGCGAATCATCGCACGTCCACTCGATATCCAGATCATGGAACCGTGCGCGGTTTCGACCCAGAGGATCGATCTCGGCGATCATCCCATCGTTCTGGTCGAACTGCTCGTTATGATTGGAATCCTCCCAGAGCTGGATTTTCTTGATGCGACCGTTTGGAAGCGATCCCGATTTACTGACGATCAGCTCGTCGAGTGTGGCTGTCCCGCCGTTGATGATTGTCAGCTTGAGGAACGGGATCTTTTCCCCGCCGTGATGGATGAATCCGGGAGCGAGGTTGTCACCGACAACGGACAGGTAGTCGAAGTAATTCCGGACCTTCAGCCCGTACGTGGTCGAGTTGCCTTCGGCCGGCGAGAAGACCCTGATGAAGTACTGCTGGTCTTTCTCAACGTTCAAAGTGACGGACTCGAAGCTCGAATTGTAGTGATTCGCGCCGGTTGAGCTTCCCGCCAGCTGGGTCATCTCGCGATCGGAATAGACCTCCAGATCGAGAGTCTCGCCCCAGGTGAAGATGTCGAGGTAAATCTCCAGCTCTCCGTCCTCGTAGACGGTCAGCTTGTATAAATCCTCGGTGTCACGATACGGATTACCCGGCACATCATGGATGGAATCGAAAAGCTGGTCGCCCGGCATCCGACACTCGACAAAGCCGAACTCATCCTCCAGATCGGCGAATCGATCCGGCCCGTGCACCGCTCTCAGGGCATTGCAGCGACCGTGCCCGGTCTGAATATCGAAGCCGACGACACCAAGATCATCCGCCGTGTCCTGAATCCTGTCCCAGTACCACTGACCTGTCTCATCAGGAAAGAAGGTCTTGATGAGCGCCATTACCCCTGCTGACATCGGGCATGCGCAAGAAGTCCCGCCGAAGAAGCCCTGGGAGTAACCGTCCCAGTAGCCGTCGCAATGCCCGCCGTAAGTGGTCGTGTACTGGTCTCCGAATCCCATGACTGTAAGGTGGGAGCCGTAGTTGGAGCCCCAGTAGTAGCCGATTGAGTGAGAGATTCGTGCCTCATCAATCGGATTGTAGGAGGAAGAGAACGGGACAGTAGCACCGATCGCCATCACCGACTCATAGTAGGACGGGTAATGCGGGCTGGTTGAATCGTAGTTGCCCGCGGATGCCATCAGGATCGGTCCGTTACCGTTATCCCATGCATCGTCGACCGCGACTTCCAGTATTTCAGAGTAACTGCTGGTGCCGAAGGACATGCTGCATACGTCCGCATCGTTCTTGGCGGCATAGTCAAGGGCCTCGCAGACGGTAGAGACAAGCCCTCCGGTACCGCTGAGATCGACTCTGAGGGCCATGATTTTCACGCCCGGAGCCACCCCGGATAGCCCCCGCTCGTTGTCCTGGCAGGCCGCGACCACTCCGGAGCACGCGCTGCCGTGGTACTGGGCATAGGCGCCGGTGTCGTACGGGTAATTGTTATGCTCTACGCAGTTCCATCCCCACCAGTCGTCGACCCAGCCATTCCCGTCATCGTCCTCATCATTGTCGGGATCCTCATCGACATTGATCCAGATGATATCCTCCAGGTCTTCGTGGATGTTCATCACGCCGGTATCCAGAACAGCCACAACCACACCCTCATCGCCGTTCGACTCGTTCCAGACGATGCTGGCGCCGATTTTCGCGGGCCCCCACTGATCGTACACATTGTCGCGGGGATCATCGCCCGGATCGTCCCTTTCCCACAAGGGATCGTTCGGCCGGTACGGCTTCTCATCAAAGTAGAGAATGAAGTTCGGCTCGGCGATACGCACCCGCGGGTCCTGCCTGAGCCTTGCAGTCATGTCCTCCACAGGGGTGCCGTCAGTGATTTCCATCCGGAAGATGGTTCCCCATCTGCACGGGATAACCTGTCTTGGGGCAAGCGGCCATCCGGCCATTATGGAAAGGGAAAACTCGGTCTGGTAAGGCTCGTGGAGAACCACAAGCACCTCGTCTTCGAGGTAGGGAAGCTCTCCGGGACCGGTGCTGATGCCGCCCGGACGATTCCCACAAACACTTCCGGCCTCCATCGAGCCCCCCGTGGCGGGCGCGGTGCCGCCGGTCGCGGGATCAGCGCCGGCCGCATCGAGATCCGGCGTCGACGGTCCTCCTTTGCCTCCGCACCCGATAACCATGAAACAGCAGAGCATCGCCGCGACAGCCATCCGGAACGGTATACCAATCGCACTAAGGGACTGAGACATGTGACACCATCTGTGCAGGGATGAGGGAAGTATAGAACATGGGGCCGCTGTTGGGCAATTTAAGGCTTGAACGATGCCTGTCGGCGGCTCTCCGGACGCCGATTCCTCAGACCACCACCAGCACGTAGTTGTAGGTTACGACATAGATCACGGAACCGTCGTTCACCATCTCCATCGCGTTGGGCATCTCCAGATCTCCGACAAGATCGATATTACCCGGCTCACTCACATCGTAGACGTAAATGCCGTAATTCGCTTCGCTCACGTAGGCATAGTCGCCTATCAGCACCATGCCGTACGCGAAACAGGATTCGCTCTCGGAATTCGTGTCCAGAAGGGGTGGATCGGTCCAGCTCATCGAGTAGTCGAAGGTCGACAGATCGCCGGAATGCTGGAACGCATAAAGAATATCATCCTCTATGTGGATGCCGTACATATTCCCCAGATCGCCGAATGAATTCACAGGGGTCGGGAAACCTGGATTGGAGACATCAAACACCATAATGCCTTCCTCGTAGTGGCACAGGTAGAGATAGTTGTTCTTCACCGCCATCTGGTTATGGTAGCCCTGCGGGGTCAAATAGCGATAAGGATCCGGTGCGTTCGGAGGATCGGAGATATCGAGGGCGGCCAGGGTATGTCCCTCCTCCCCGTCAATATAGGCCCAGTCGCCGTTCAGACAGATGAAATCACCCTCGACCAGCACGCTTTTTACCCGCTGCGGATGCTCGGGATCAGCCATGTCAAGAATGACAAGTGTATCGTACGTCAGGACATAGGCGTATTCCCCGTCGTACGCGACTCGCCGGTAGCACTGCCCCTCATCGTATGTTGCAATCTCTTCCAGGTTCACCGGATCGAGTCGGCGGTAAATATGGACCCCTTGCCACTCGTCGGCGGTGACGATTATGTCGCCATGCATGGCGATTGACACGCCGCCGCCCGGGAACATGTTCAGGACCATCGGATTCTGTGGATCGCCGCCTCCCTGGGGGGTGCAGCTTACCGTTTCCAGGTTCTCATCCTCGTTACCGGCCTGATCCTGAGCCCTGACGACGAAATGCCACTCGACGCCGCCCTCGAGCCCTCCAATCATCGCCTCAAGGTCGGTTTCCGAGCCGGGTTCAGTCTGAACGTTTGACACCTTTTCGGCATTCCCGATATCGAACGGCAGCGTGTCAGTAAAATATACGTTGTACTCCACCGGCGGAGTAAGGTCGTCGACCGCCGTGTTGAAGGCCAGCGTTGCCTTACCGAATCCGCCCTCAGCCGATTGCGCCCCGACGGTGGTCAGCCAGCACGGGGGCTCTTCGTCCAGGGAAAGTTCGATAAGATCGCTCCGTATGGGGAAATCGGCGTAGTGCGCTTCCAGCCCGCCTTCGGTCGAAACATCCTTGTAGCTCTCCAGACCCAGCCCGATTGTTGATCCCGAAGGTGCTCCGATGACCTTCCCCGCGACGAAGAACACGAGCGGATCGGAGCTGGTCCAGTAGATCCCGAGGTTCTGGAATTTCACCCGATTGGAGTACGCGTACGACACCTGCCTGACCAGCATGTCTTCATCGTCGAATTCCTCATTGTGGTTGCTGTCCCGGTAGAGATAAGCATGCAGGAAACTGTCGTTCGGCGCGGTACCGAATTTCGAGACTATTATTTCGTCGAGGGTAGCCTGATAGCCGACCTCAAGCTCCAGCTTCAGGAACCCTAGTTCGCAGTCCGACTGGTAGACCGAGACGGGCGCGATGCTGTCGCCGGTGACCGTAAGCCAGTTTGAAACGGTTTCGAACCTGAGACCGTATGATGTCGAGTTCCCCTCTTCGGGAGACAGGACTCTCAGGAACCGCTCCTCACCGGGTCCCAGGCCGTTGAAGCCCACCCATTCCGTGCTCGAATCGTAATGGTTCGGCCCGCTTGAGCTTGCGATGAGGTCGGTCATCGCCTGATCGGAATAGACTTCCAGATCGAGATCCTCCCCCCAGGTATAGATGTCCAGCGTGATCGAGACAAAGCCCCCGGCATCGGTTGTGACACGATAGATATCGCTTGAATCGTAAAAGGCACTCCCGGGAACATCGTGGATGGAATCAAAGACCTGCTCGAGGGCGACATTCACCGGAACAAATCCGTACTCGTCCTCGAATTCCTCGAAACGTTCGGACCCGAACACAGCTCTCATCGCGTTGCAACGGCCATAGCCGGTTTGGACATCAAATCCCGGCTCATCCAGATCGTCGGCGGTATCCCTCAGCCTGTTCCAGTACCAGGTACCGGTATGACCCGGATGGAAGCTCTGAATGAGAGCCATGACACCGGCTGCCATGGGGGTTGCGGCGGATGTGCCCTGGAAGAATCCCTGACTGATGCCGTCATGGTAGCAGTCGACGCAATCCCCGCTGGTGGTCATGTATTTGTCTCCGAAGCCCATGACGGTCAGCCAGTCGCCGTAGTTCGAGCCCCAGTTGTAACCGTCCTCGTACAGGGTGATCCGCTTCTCATCCATGGGACAGCCCCAGTCGTCGAACGGTACGGTGGCGCCTACCGCCATCACGGGATCGTAAGCACCGGGATAGTGAGGGGCAGACGAGTTGTAGTTCTGGGCGCAGGCGATGAGGCTGATTCCCTGACCGTCGTTCCACGCGTCGGCAAGCGCCTGCTCCAAAAGCTCGCCGCCCTCTGGACCGCCGAAGGACATGCTGACAATGTCGGCGCCATTGTCCACGGCATAGTTGATGGCCTCAACACAACTGGACTCCCACGCCTCATCGAAGCCGACCCTCAGCGCCATGATCTTCACGCCCGGCGCGACCCCGCTCACTCCCCGGGCATTGTCCTGCACGGCTGCGATAATTCCTGCGCACGAGGTCCCGTGATAATGACCAAGAAATCCCTCGTCCCATGGATCGTTGTCGTTGTCCTTACAGTCCCACCCCCAGGTGTCGTCTATGTAGCCGTTTTCGTCGTCGTCCTCGCCGTTGCCGGGAATCTCGTCCTCGTTGACCCAGATGTTGTCCTGAAGATCTTCATGGTCCTTGCGCACACCGGTATCGATGACAGCAACGACAACATCCTCCAAGCCGTTGCCGTAGTTCCAGACCAGATCCGCGCCGATTTTCGCCGGGCACCATTGATCGTAGATAGAGTCTCGCGGATCTTCGCCCGGATCGTCGCTCTCCCACTTGGGATCGTTCGGCCGGTAGGGAGCTTCGGCGAACTGGAAGACATGGTCCGGCTGTGCAATACGCACGTGGGGATTGGCCTTCAGACGAGCTACCATCTCCTCGACTGAAGTGCCGTCGGTGATCGCGAGCCTGTAGATTTGTCCCCGGACGGATGGTATTGACCTTTCGAGTGCAAGCGGCAGCCGTCCAAGAACGCTCTCAGGATTGCGATCGGGCAGGCTCTCATCCAGCACGACCAGCACTTCATTCTCGACATAACATGGGCCTTCGTCGGGGACAAACAACGGGGATTTACCGGCATCCGCGGGCCTCTCGGGAGACGGAGATACTGGGCTTCTCCCGGAAGAACAACCGAGAACAAGCAACGATAGAAATACCGCAAGCAGAGCACCGAGTCCGAAATTCAGGAATCTATCGAGGCTTGCTAACACGTACCGATCACCTGTTGGGCAATGCAACGAAAACGTATTTCAATAAAATTATAACGCAGGCGCAACTCATAACCAATGAACCGCAACCCTGGAATGCCGTCATCCTTGACGGCTGGAACGCCGCCAACCCGGCGGGCTACACACTCAACCGCCCACCATGCATATGGATGACATTATCGGGAATTCGCTATACGCCGCCAGTAGACCCTCGACAGTCACGACATCCTTGTACGTCTCAATTGACAGCCTCAACGTCGACGGTCCCGGTGCGGTCTCAACATCGACTGTCACAAACAGCGTCAAAGGATCAGCAAAAGTGACCTCAAGCCCGAGATCGCGGAACCTGAGCCGATTCAACGCTCCCGGAGCCATGCTCCCGACCAGCACATCGCCGCCATCAAATGCGCCACTGCCATTCGTGTCGTCGTACAGCGCGACTTCGGTGATCCTTGCGAGGGGCAGCGTGCCCATGATGCTCAGACCCAATTCGTCGATCGTGGTCAACTGCCCCGCTTCGGACTCCAGCCTGAGGAACGGAACGTCATCGCCGCCCGTGGGAAGACTTCCCGGCGCGATATCGTAGCCGTTGAAGCTGAAACTGGTCTCCACGCTGGTCGTGAAATCGTAAAGGGATGAATTCCCCGGTTCCGGCGAGTAGATTTTCAGGTAGTACTGCCGTCCCGCCTGGAGAGAGCAGACAATCTGCTCGATGTTGTGGTTCGGATCGTTGTCGATTGTGGATTCATCGACCAGAATAGTCATCGCCGCATCGGAGTAAAGCGCCATGTCCAGATTCTCGCCCCAGTTGTAGATGTAGCATGAAGCAGTCAGAAGACCGCCTGCGGGAGCGATGACAGTGTAGAGATCCTCGGGATCGTGGAACGGATTGCCCGGCACATCGTGGATGCAGTCGTGCCATCGCGATTCCGGAAGACCTAGAGTAACGAAGCCGTCGGGATCTTCCAGAGCAGCATACCGATCGGACCCGCAGATCGCCCTGACCGCGTTCACGCGTCCGTACCCGGACTGATTATCCCAGCCCACGCTGTGCAGATCATCGCAGGTATTCCTCAGCCTCTCGCGATACCACCCGGCGTTCTCATCGGGATACCAACTCTTCAACAGGGCCATTACTCCCGCCGACATCGGGCACGCGCAGGAGGTTCCGCCGAAGAAATCGGGATCGCTATATCCGTCCCAGTAGGAATCGTAGTGACCTCCGTAGGTGGTCGTGTACAAGTCGCCGTAACCGGAGATCTCAAGCTGATCGCCCCATGTTGAGCCCCATGGGAAGCCGATCGACTGGCTGATACGCTGTTCCGGCATGCGCTGGTGAGACTCGGTAAAGGCGCACACTGCCGCGACAGCCATCACTGAATCATGACCGGACGGATAATGATTGACGTTCGTGTCGGTGTTGCCTGCCGACGCCATCAATACCATCCCGTTGCCGTCGTCATAGACTGAGTCGCATGCGAGTTCCATCGCCTCGGAGAAGTTCGTGGTCCCGAACGACATGCTCGCGATTGCGGCGCCGTTGTCGTGAGCGTAGTGAAGACCCCCGACTACGCTGTCCACAAACGCGGACTCCGGCCACAGCCCGAGATACAGCTTCACAGCCATGATTTTCACGCCGGGAGCTATCCCGCTCAGGCCCTTACCGTTATCCTGGTCGGCCGCGACTATCCCGGAGCACGCGGAGCCATGATAGTAAGCCGACCAGCCGGTGTCCCAGGGATTGTTGTTGTTGTCGTCGAAATTCCAGCCGATCCAGTCGTCCACGAATCCGTTGCCGTCATCATCAATCCCGTTGCCCGTAATCTCGTCCATGTTGTACCAGACGCGGTAGTAAAGGTCCTCGTGAGTCCACCTCACGCCGGTATCGAGAACCGCGACAATCGTCTCCTCGGTGCCCTTGCTGTCGTTCCAGATAATCGGCGCGCCGCTCTTGGCGGCTCCCCATTGATCGAACACGTTGTCGCGAGGATCGTCGCCCGGATCGTCCCGCTCCCACAACGGATCGTTGGGAACATACGGAGCATCGCAGAATGTAACCGCGTAGTTCGGCTCGGCGAAACGCACCCTCGGATCGTCGTTGAGCCGCGCGACCACTTCCGGGACCTTCTCATCTGTCGTGATTCTCAGCCGATAGAGCGGTCCCCAGGGCACGTCATATGTTCGATCGTGGAGAAGCCCGGCATCGGCGGCCCATACGAGCATTTCGCCCTGCGTAGCGGTCTCATTGAGGACGACAAGGACCTCGCCCGGAGCATACTGATTCCCGCCGGTATCGGTCGAGAAGCCATCTGCGACCGGACCGCCCGTCGAGCGATCACTCTCTGGTGGTGAGATAGGGCCGTTGCCGTCTGAACACGCGCTCAAGCTGATCAGAAGAACAAGAAACGCGGCAAAAGCCAGTGCGCGCGAGATAAAACCACACGGAATTGTCAACTTCATCGGGTAATGCCTCATAGGAAAAGACGTAGAAAACTTGCTGCCTAATCGTATCACGCCGAATGACCCACAACAAGGAGCAGCGGCTTGCCCCCGGGGTACCCTGTATGCCATAATACCTGTTTGAATCTAGCTTACCCATATCGTGCTAGGAGGTCTCCATGAGGAACTTACTGAGTTTGCTGCTGGCTGGGCTGCTGCTCTTCATCCTTGGTTGCGGAGGAGGAAGCGGAGGCAATGGGGGGAACGGCGGTAATGGCGACGATGACCCCATCAACCCACCACCGACCGACGACAGGGCGGAATGGACGGTAATGGTGTACATGGGTGCGGACAATAATCTCGCGCCATGCGCGCTTGCGGACATCGACGAATTAGAGCAGGTCGGGTCTACAAGTGATGTCCACTTCACCGTGCTTGCAGACGTGTTCTGCCTTGTGCAAACCCTCTGGGGAGACATTCCGTTTGGCATCCTTGATGAAAACGACTCTCTTGTGACCCCGATGATGCACATCTCCAAGCATCCTGAAGAGGGGGTACAAAGCCACCTTTCGGATCCCTCGGCGGTGCTCTATCAGAACGTCGGCTTCAATTCCGCCGATCCGGGTAATCTGACCAACTTCATCAAGTGGTCAGCGCAGAGATTCCCCGCCAAGCGCTACGCGCTGATAGTCTGGGACCATGGCAGCAGTTGGCTGCCGGGACGAACGGTCAGCGCTGCAGTGTATGACGATTACGAAGCCCATGGTGAGGCGATGTACATCCATGAGATTGAGTCAGCGATTAGGAATTCCGGAATCCATCTCGATCTTCTTGATTTCACAGCCTGCAACATGGCAAGCGTAGAAGTGGCCTACCAACTGAAGGACGTCACTGACTATATTTGCGCTTCCCAAAAAGTCATGTGGGTTGGTAGCGATGGCGTCTACGAGTCTGTTGCAGGCTTCCTAACCTCTAATCCCACATCTAGCGCTGAATCGGTGGGAAAGGTGTTCGTGGACGCTTACATTAGCACCTACACCCAGAAAAACAAATCGTCAGTAACGCACTCCCTAATCAGAACGGAAAGGTTGCCGGCAATTGCAGGCGCGATGAGCGAACTAACGCCCCTGCTGTCAAACGACGCTATCATCTCTTCCGAAGACCTTCTTGGGACATTCACGGAACCGATAAGATTCCATCAGGATGCCGATATCTGCAACTACGCTAACGTGCTGCCCTATCACTCCCAGAATCCCATCCTACTTTCAGCGCTCAACGATGTAAAGGAGGCTGTCTCAGCGGCTGTTGTATACAACAGAGGCTTTACCACGTCCTCCGGGGAGGCAGACTGGACCTGGGGGGCAAGAGAATTCGACCAGGGAGAGGATATCAACGTCGCAGGAGCGACCGGTCTTAGCATATTCCTTCCAACCAGCCGCGACTGGACTCAGAACAACTTCGGTTACTATAACAGCATTGCCTTCAGCAACGCCACGGGTTGGCCGTGGGTGATTAGACACGCTTACGAGGGGATTCCCTACCTTGGAACCGCACCGGGCAACTGGCTGGCCTCACTGACCTGGAGCACGGGTGTTAATCTGGACCTCTGGGTATTCGAACCCGATGGTTACGGATCCCTCGTGCCTGCAAGCCCGGCGCTGGGCACAAGGGGATTGAACGGATATTTATCAGGCGACTCCCGTAATACCTGGGTCTCATACGAGTCGTATGAGACCTTCCCCAAGGTAATATGGGGACCCTATTTCTTCCTTGCGGTTTACTACAGCAATAACCTTTTCTCGAACAGCGCTTACTGCGTGCTCGATATATACGATCCACCCAGAGCCGATTCACCATCGGTGTCAACCGACACGTATTTCATCTCCGCAACTCAGCCGCTTGACCCGGACTTCGGGCCCGGTGTAGTTTACTTCGGCTTCGCGCTGTACAACCCGGATGACGGTTACTGGTATTTCTTCAACGAAGACCGAACGGGACAATCGACTGACCAGTGCAAAGTACAGCGAATCGCCGACGAGTCGGCCGTCCTGGAGGGAGGCTCTCTCGATTCGGAACCTGTCTCGACTTCATGGGTGGATGAGGAATTGATTGAGCAGTACCGTGCCCAGGGCAGAGGACTTGCACAGGAACTGCTGGAGAATCCCTCAAACAAGGACTGACGGGCATCCCATTACCGCTATCAAACCAAGCTCCGCGACGAATGTCCCGGAGCTTTTTGCTTCGTTAAGTCACA
>CAYLVL010000033.1:0-12799 GCA_964387135.1 uncultured Planctomycetota bacterium | reverse complement strand
CGCGAATGGGGCTGACGCAGATCGCGGTGGTCATGGGGAGCTGCACAGCGGGAGGGGCGTATGTGCCCGCGATGAGCGATGAGGTCGTGCAGGTAAGAAAGCAGGGGACGATTTTCATCGGCGGTCCCCCCCTGGTCGAAGCGGCGACCGGCGAGAAAGTCAGCGCGGAGGACCTCGGCGGCGCGGATGTCCACTGCCGGATTTCCGGCGTGAGCGATCACTACGCCCACAACGACGAACATGCGCTGAAGATCACGCGGAACATAATCGAGGCTCTCGACCGCAGGAAGAAGTTCGAACTGGACATGGCCGAGCCGGAGGAGCCGTTCTACGATCCCGAGGAGCTTTACGGGATTATCCCCAAGACGACAACGAAGCCGTACGACATCCGCGAGATCATCGCGAGGATAGTCGACGGATCGTACTTCCAGGAATTCAAGGAGACGTACGCGCCGACCCTCGTCACCGGGTTCGCGAGGATCATGGGCTACCCGGTTGGTATCCTGGGCAATAACGGTGTTCTGTTTCCGGAGACATCCAGAAAGGGAGCGCATTTCATCACGCTGTGCGCGATGCGCAAGGTGCCGCTGATCTACCTCCAGAACATCACGGGATTCATTGTTGGGAAGCAGTACGAGCATGGCGGGATTCCGCGCGACGGCGCGAAGATGGTGCATGCCACATCAAACGCGGACGTGCCCAGGTTCACCGTGATTGTCGGGGCGTCGAACGGGGCGGGGAACTACGCGATGTGCGGGCGAGGATACCTTCCGAGACTGCTGTGGATGTGGCCGAACTCGAGGATATCGGTAATGGGGGGCGAGCAGGCTGCGGATGTGCTTACGGACGTCAAGATCAACCAGCTCAAGAAAGCCGGCAAGGAAATTGACGAGAAAGCTATTGAGGAGATGCGTGAGAAGATTCTCGCGGAGTACGAGCACGATTCGAGCGCGTATTTCTCGACATCCAGGCTGTGGGACGACGGGATACTTGATCCTCTGGATACGCGCAAGGCGCTGGCGCTCGGGATATCGATGAGTCTGAACGCACCTGTACCGGATTACAGGATGGGTATCTTCAGAATGTAAGGAGCGCAAGGCGGATGCCGGAGCCGACACAGATAATAGAAGGCATAAACAGGCACTGGATACTCAGAGAGTCGCTCAGCAAGAGCGAGGAAGAGGATGTCTGGACGGCATACGACTTCACGCTCTACCTTAACAAAGCGGGTCTGAAAGCTGACACCATTATCATCAATCCCATGACGCGCACGCGGTTCCTCCAGGAGTGCGCGCAGATTTTCGGAAAGCCCGTTTATGCAGTGAGGTTTCTCACGAATCCCGATCCGGCCGCCATGGATCTCTTCTCGCAGGAAGTCGAGGCGCTCATGGCGCTGGACGATCCGCGCATAGTTCGGATCCACGACTATAAACTCGAAGTGACCGAGCCCCCACCTCCCGAGATCGGTGAAGAAACCGACGAGGAAAAGGAAAGAAGAGAGAAAGCCTCGTACCCGCCGTTTTACGTGATGGACAAGATTGAGGGTGTGACTCTCAAGGAAAAGGCGGAGAAGGACAAGGCGTACGAGGGCAATATCCGAGAAAGCCTTGGTCTTATAAAGGACATCGGAAGCGCTCTTGTGAAAGCCCACAAGGCTGGTTTGATTCATCGCGACCTCAAGCCGAAGAACATCTTCGTCAGGCAGGACGGCACTCCGGTGATTATCGATTTCGGCATCTGCCAGTTCGTGGGCGGCAGACGCCATTCCCTTACCGGCGAGGAACCAACCGACTATGACTTCATTCCACCGGAGCTTTCGGTCGGTGCGATCGACGAAAGCAAGGTGTGCCCGGCAAACGATGTATATGCGGTCGGCAAGCTGCTCTACTATCTCATTTCCGGCGGGAAACAGCTCCCGATGGAGCAGTACAAGGAGCCGGAGTACGATCTGAGAAAGAAAGACCCGTCGAGGCTTATGGAGCTTGTCTACCATGTCTTCGATGCGACGATCACAAGCAAGGCGGAGGCCAGGTTACAGACCATCGAGGACATGCTCTCGCTGATTGACCGCGAGCTTCTCGAGGGCTCGAGGTGCATCTTCTGTCGCAAGGGAAGCTACAAGCCGCTGTCCAGAACGTTGATGGAGCGCATCTGGGGAATCCGGGAGCCGGAGGGAAGGCGATCCTACGCACCCAGGCTCATGGTCTGCGACAACTGCGGCAACGTCCAGAATTTCTGCGACGTGAAGATCATCGAGGATGAGCTGAACAAGGTGGAAGGGGAGCAGCCACCGTCGATACCGCAACGCATCGAGGGCGAGATTGTCGAGGGCGATTTATGATGGTAACAGGAAGCAAGCTGAGCCGGAGGGGTCGGGATGCCTGACAGAATCGACTTTCGAACTCTTTTTCTCCACATAGACGGACCGGTAGCGACCTGCACTTTCAACCGTCCCGACAAGCGCAACGCCTTCAACGCCCAGATGATCCGGGACATCACAAAGGTGGCGAACGATGTCGGGAAGATGGACGAGGTGCGCGTGATGGTTGTCACCGGCGCGGGAACCGCGTTCTCCGCCGGCGCCGATCTCAACTGGATGAAATCGATGAAGGATTTCTCCTACGAGGAGAACATCCGGGACGCGGAAGCGCTCGCCGACTGCATGAACGCGATCTACGCCTGCCCGAAGCCGACGATCGCCAGAGTGAACGGACCCGCCATCGGGGGCGGTAACGGTCTCGTGTGCGCCTGCGACATCGCCATCGCCGCCGAAGAGGCCATCTTCAGCCTCTCAGAGGTCAAGGTCGGGCTGGTTCCCGCGACCATCGGCCCGTACGTGGTCAAGAGGGTCGGTGAGGCGAACGCGAAATACCTCATGCTCACCGGCAGGAGATTCAACGGCATCGAGGCGGCCGAGTACGGGCTTGTCAACTGGGCGGTCCCCCGCGATCAGTTGAACGAGGAGGTCGACAACCTAATCGAGAGGCTGCTGACATCCGGTCCGAACGCGATGTACATGGTCAAGGAGCTGATCCGCAATGCGCCCGGAATGCCGTATGACGAAGCGCGCACGTACACTGCGAAGATGATCGCGGAGTTGAGGATAAGCGAGGAAGGCCAGGAGGGGATATCGGCGTTCCTGGAGAAGAGGAAGCCGAGCTGGTCAAGGGAGGGGCTTGAATAGCATCACACGGATTGTGACCGAACTCTTGATGACATACGAAGAACTGGGCAGGCGGATTGTCGAAGTCAGCCGCATCACCGGAACATTCAGGCTTCGCTCCGGCGCCACAAGCGATGTTTACTTCGACAAGTACATGTTCGAGGCGTATCCCGACCTGTTGAAGGCAATCGCCGGGCATCTTGCCGCGCTGATTCCCGAAGGCACGGAGAGACTGATCGGGCTCGAAATGGGCGGCATACCTCTCGCCACCGCCCTGAGCCTCCATACCGGTCTGAAGCTCGGCTTTTGCAGGAAGAAGGCGAAGGAGTACGGGACCTGCCGTCAGATCGAGGGCGGAGTGGAGCCGGGTGAAAAAGTGACGATTGTGGAGGATGTCATTACGTCCGGTGGAGCGGCGATCGAGGCGATTCACGCGCTCAGGGCGTCCGACTGCGAAGTCCGGGTCCTGCTTTGCGTGGTGGACAGGGAAGCGGGGGCATCGGACAAGTTCAACGGGCTGGCGGTTGATTTCCGCCCGCTGTTCACATGGAGCAGGCTGGACTCTTTGAGCGAGGAGTGATTCAGGGGGGAACAGGATTATGGGTACATTGTTCAGAAAAGTAATGATCGCCAACCGGGGGGAGATCGCGGTACGGATTATCCGGGCGTGCAGGGAGCTGAACATCCCTACCGCGACGATCTTCTCGGAGGCCGACGAGGCCGCCCTTCACGTGCAGGAGGCGGATGAGGCGGTCTGCGTTGGGCCTCCCGCTCCTCTTGAAAGCTACCTCAACCAGGAACGGATCATCAACGAAGCGAAAAAGCTCGGTTGTGACGCCATTCACCCCGGCTATGGATTCCTCGCGGAGAACGGCGGGTTCGCGAAGAAGATCGAGGATGCCGGCCTTGTGTTTATCGGCCCGCCTGCTCATGCGATCGACCTGATGGGCAACAAGATCGAGAGCCGTCAGGCGATGCTGGATGCCGGTGTGCCGGTGATCCCCGGGATGGAGGCGGTATCGGACGACTTTGATGACGTGAAGGAGCACGCAAGACGGATCGGGTATCCGGTGCTGGTGAAAGCGGCGGCGGGCGGCGGCGGCAAGGGCATGCGACGGGTGGATTCCCCCTCCGAATTGAAGAACGCGCTCGAGGGCGCCAGCCGTGAGGCGGGCAAAGCGTTCGGCGATCCCACGGTTTACATCGAGAAATGGATCGTCGACCCGAGGCACATAGAGTTCCAGGTTCTTGCAGACAAGCACGGCAATGTCATTCATCTTTTTGAGCGGGAATGTTCGATCCAGAGACGCCACCAGAAGATCGTCGAGGAGACCCCGTCGGTCGCTCTCTATCCGGAGCTCAGGGAGAAGATGGGCGAGACCGCGTGCAGGGTGGCGGAAGCTGCGGGATACCTGTCGGCGGGAACGGTCGAGTTCCTTCTCGCGCCGGACGACAGCTTCTATTTTCTCGAGATGAACACCCGGATACAGGTCGAGCATCCGATTACCGAACTGGTGGTCGGCGTCGACCTGGTTCAGGAGCAGATACGGATCGCGGCGGGCGAGCCGATCTCGTTCAGGCAGGATGAGCTCAGGCAGAAAGGGCATGCCATAGAATGCAGGATCTACGCGGAGGATCCCGCGAATAACTTCCTCCCGCAATCGGGACCGCTGCTGCTGGTGCACGAGCCGTCCGGACCGGGGGTGCGTGTGGATTCCGGCATCTACGGCGGCTCGGAAGTGCCGACATACTATGATCCGATCCTGTCGAAGCTGATCGTGCATGCTCCGAATCGCGAAGCCGCGCGCCTGAGGATGATCCGGTCGCTAAGGGATTACTCCATTCTCGGGATCAAGACCAACATCTCGTTCCTGATCGATGTTCTGCGGCATGTGGCCTTTGTCGAGGGTGCGACCTATACCGATTTCATACAAAGGAATCTTGCGGACTGGCCGAACGGACCGGCGGAGCTTACCGAAAGGCGAACCCACTATGTTGAAATGGCGACTGTAGCGGCTGCCGTGATCGACCATCTTGGGCTTGGACGGCAGTACCGCGCCCGAAACGCAGCCGGGGCTTCAACCGGATCGCGGCCACCTGACCCGTGGGACACGATAGGCCCGTGGGAAATAGCCTCCGGCGGATGACAGGCTGAGAAAAACGTCGTGCGGGAATGGTGTATCGACAGGGGGCCGCTTTACGACGATGGAATACAGGTACGACATCAACGGCACAGAGACATCGATTCAACTCGAACCGGTTGGCGATAAACTGAAGATCACCCTCAACGGGCAGACCTACATGGTCGACGCGTCGCCGTCATCGGAGGGCCGCCTTCTTCTGAGGGTAGACGGCATGAGCTACCCGGTAAGGTTTGCACGAAACGAGCACGGACTTCATGTCATGGTCAAAGGGATCAGTGTGGTCGCTGCCGAGCCCGGAGAGTCGGGAAGCGGTTTCGGCGACCACGTGGAGCTGGTCGACGGGAAGCAGATACTTGTCGCGCCGATGCCGGGACAGGTGGTCAAGGTCAATGTCAAGGTTGGCGAGAAAGTCGAAAAGAAGCAGTGCCTGGTGATCGTGGAAGCGATGAAGATGGAGAACGAGCTGAACACAGCGATCGACGGAACCATCAGCGCGGTCCACGTGGAGGCCGGCCAGCAGGTCGACGCAATGCAACCGCTGGTGGAGGTCGAGCAGGATAAAGAATAATCGGCTTCCGCTATATCGGAATACCCCTTGAACAGGCCTTGAATGCGGTACAAACACGATCCTGACCGGTTAAACCGGGCTATGGCACATAACGGTGTTGTAACGGGCATGTTGTATTCCTGTAACAGATCGGGTATACCCTTTCTTGGATATGCCTGAGACTATTCTTATCGTTGAGGACGAGAAGGACCTGGTCAGCGCGCTGGAGTACAACCTCCAGCAGGAGGGCTACGAGACCCGCAGCTCGCTGACCGGAAAGGAGGCGCTGGAACTGGCGGGCCAGGACCCTGTTCCCGACCTGATACTCCTCGACCTGATGCTGCCCGATATCTCGGGATACGAGGTCGCGCGACAGCTCAGGTCGGACGAGCGCACGAAACACACGCCGATCATCATGGTGACGGCGAGGGGCGAGGAGATCGACAAGGTGCTGGGATTCGAGCTGGGCACCGACGACTACGTGGTCAAGCCGTTCAGCGTCAGGGAACTCATGCTGAGAGTGAAGGCGGTGCTTCGTCGCTCGAAGCCCGGAGAGCTCGACGACGCGAAGAGCACGTTCGGGCTTATCGCCATCGACTCCCCGGCGCATCGTGTGTGGGCTGAAGGCGAGGAAATCAGTCTTACCGCACTGGAGTTCCGACTTCTGGAGACGCTTTTCGCAAGGCGGGGGAGAGTGCAGACACGGGAGACGTTGCTCAATGATGTCTGGGGAATCGAGGCTGACGTAACCACGCGCACGGTCGATACTCACATCAAGAGACTCCGCGAGAAACTCGGTCCGGCCGGGACCTACATTGAAACAATCAGGGGTGTCGGTTATCGTTTTCGCCAGAAACCGGACTGAGTAACCGACATGCGTCCCAGGCTTGGAATACGCGGCAAGCTTTTCCTCATCTCATTCGCCATAATCGTCGTAACGGCAGTCGGTATCGGGCTGTACCTCGAAACCCGGCTACGCGATCTGCTGACGTCCAGGATTGAGGGCGAGCTGACTCGCGAAGCCCGCATCATTGCCTCCCTTCTTGAATCCTCAGGCACGGACGGCACGTCAGAGGCGCTCGACCCGCTGGCCGACAGGCTCGGACGCGATTCGTCGGCAAGAGTCACGATCATTTCCGAGGACGGAACGGTTCTCGGAGATTCCGGGATTCCCGCCGAAGAGATCGGGAATATGGAGAACCATGCCGATCGCCCGGAGGTTGTGCACGCTCTCGGGAGGGGGCTGGGGCAATTTACGCGCTTAAGCAGCACCCTTGAAACCTACATGCTCTACATCGCGGTTCCGTACGAAGCCGAGCACGGTCGCGGAGTGGTTCGAGTCGCGATGCCGCTGAGCGAGGTGGATCAGGCGGTCGGGCGACTTCGCGCCATGATAGCTGTCGGAGTTCTGGTCGGGCTGATTGTGGCCGGTTTCATGATTGCGCTGGCGTCGCAATTCATGTCGGGAACGCTGAGAACCGTCGTCACACGTGCAAAGGACATTGTCGAAGGCAGAAGTGGTCCGAGGCTCGTGGTCTCGTCCCACGACGAGTTGAGCAGGCTTGCAGGATCGATCAACAGGATGGCCGACGAGCTGGAAGGGGCTTTCGCGGAGCTTGCCACCGAGCGCGACCATCTCGAGGCCGTGCTCGAGGGCATAGAGGAAGCGGTTGTCGCGGTGGACGGAAATCAGACGATAACGCTTGTGAACGAATCCGCTCTCAAACTGCTTGAATTGAGCGGGTCGCCGGTGGGCAGGAGTCTTCTTGAGGTCATTAGAGTGCCCGTGCTCTATGATCTAGCATCGGAAGCGAGAGAAAGAGGCGTGAAGACGGTGGAGTTCGACCTGCCTACATCGACTCCCCGGCGCATCCTGGCGCATGTCACGTCGCAGCGGTCCGGCGAGGGCAAGGTCATTGTATTGCGGGATGTGACCGCTGTCCGCAAGCTGGAGCAGGCGAGAAGGGACTTCTTCGCCAACGCCTCGCACGAGCTGAGGACACCGGTGGGGATCATCCAGGCCAACGCCGAGACCCTGATGAGCATGCCGGATGGGGATCCGGACAAGACGAGGGCGTTTCTCGATGCGATTCATCGAAACTCTGAGCGTCTCAGCAGCCTGATCAGCGATCTTCTTCAGATATCAAGGATCGAGGAGGGCAAGTACACCCTCGACATGAAGCCGGTAGATGTGCAGGGGCCGGCCTACAGCGCCGCCGATGCGATGGAGCGTCCGGCGCAGGAAAAGGAGATAGGGATCGAAAGGAGCATACCGGACGACCTGATGGTGCTGGCCGATCGGAAGGCTCTGGAGGACGTGCTGTTCAACATCCTCGATAATGCGGTCAAGTACACACAGAAGGGCGGAAGGGTGATTGTCCGCGGTGCGAGATCGGACGGGAGGGTCAGGATCGAAGTCGAGGATAACGGTCCCGGGATACCGCCCAAGGATCGCGAGAGGGTCTTCGAGCGCTTCTATCGGGGCGACGCCGGTCGAAGCAGGGAAACGGGCGGGACCGGTCTGGGGCTTTCCATCGTGAAGCATCTGGTGACTGTCATGGGGGGCTCGGTGAAGGTGGAGCCGGCCGCCCCGCACGGGTGTGTTTTTGTGATATCGCTGAAAGCGGTGCCGGTCGGGTAAAGGCAAAGCCCGTTTTTACGCAAATGAGAAGCGGGCTCACGGGAGCCCGCTTCCAAGGGAGCAATGCCGAATCGCAGTCAGAACTTGGTCGCGATGTCCACCTGTACGAGGTCCTGCTGGCCGCCGGTTCTGGAAAGGCGGTCGGTGTTCAGGTAGGTGATGCCGAGGTCGGTGTTCCTCAGGAGCCGGTATGTCCAGCTTGCGCCGAGCCACTCATGATCGCCTGAGCCGCGATCCGAATCGGTGAGCCAGCTCAGTACGCTGTTGGCCTGGGCTTTGCCCCATTCGACCCTTAACCGCCAGTCGCCGGGATTGCTTGGTGAATCCATGACAGATAAACGCGCCCACGCAGCCTGATTCCAGGCCGACTCGTAACCCTCCGCTGCGTCCTCAAGGTTCCTGAGATAGTTGCCTTCGACAGCAAGAGGAATACCGTCGAGATCGAAGGCGAACTTGCCGTATGCCTCAATCGCGCGATAGTCGTCAGGGCTGTCTAGCCGGTCGAAATCCCAGCGGCTCTTGAGGTCACCGTTCATCATGTCTTCCATCATCCACTGCCAGCAATCTTCGTTGATGTAGTGGTAGGTGACGTAGAAGTCGAAGCCCTCGATGAAGAGGTCGTCGGCTCCCGCCTGCGCGACGAGATAGAATCCCTCATCATTGGGAACCAGCTCGCCGAGATAAAAGTTGAAGTTCTCGTAGGCGTAGTGCTGGGCGACGCCCTCGACATTGGTGTCGCTGTCCCGGACCAGGGCAGTTGTCACCCATGGCGGAGCGAACTTGCCGCCGTAGAAAGTCAAGCCGGGCCACGTGGCCGGTCGCCATCGCATGTAGGCGCGATCGATGGTGCAGTCGTCGAGCGCGAAGTAGTCGCCGATCGTACGGTTGGTGGAGGTTATCTCCCCTTCCGCGCCGGAACCGAATCTCGTGACGAACTGGAGTTCGTCGGTGATATTCGACTTGAATCCCCAGCGAAGTCTGAAGCGTGGTCGCTGTGCCTGGAGTCCGGTCTCGGGATACTTGCCCTCGAATCTCAGGCGGATGTCACCGTAGGGACTGAACCGATCATTCATGTCGTCGATGCGACCGTTGATCTCCTCGAAACGGTCGTCCAGGCCGTCGACGGCGCCCTCAATGGCCTCAATCCTTGAGATGTTGTCGAGGATCAAGGCCCTGAGATCATCAAGCTCAGGCTCGAACTCCTGCATGAGCATGTTGAGTATGGCCTCAACGTCGATTTCCGGCTCGGGACCATCGGCATCCTCAATCATATCCAGGAACTGGTCGTACATCCGGCTGATGACCACGGCGAACTCATACCTGTTGAGATTGGAGTTGCCATGGAAAGTACCGTCCGGATAACCCGTTACCAGTCCCTCGCTTTCCAGGTAATCCACCGCATCGTACGCCCAGTGCCCCATGGGGACATCGGAGAACTGCGCAAACGCAGAGACCTGGATGGCCATAAACGCTGCAATCGCAATGGCCGAGCATGTCAGTGCACGAAGAAGCATTCTGATCCTCCGATTCTCTTCTGAATTCCCAAAATGGAAAACGAGGGAATCCTATCAGCGCGAGGTTTCAAATCAAGCTCTTAAGTGTCGAGCGGGAAGCAAGATTGTGGCGATTCGGTTACAAGAACCGCCCATGTCTTCCGCATGAAGCCTGATAACCGCGAAAACCGTCGCACGACCTCATCAGATCCCTGCGATCTCATACAACTCCCATTCGCCATACACTTTCACCGGACTGAGGAGGCCTTCGCTTTCGAATCCTTTAATTTCGGCAAGCAGTCGAAGGATGGCTCGCAGCTCAGGTTTGCGGAAGTTGTCGAGATCGATCTTCCACCGCCAGCGTCCGTCATCGCCTGTGAAGCGGACACCGCCCCGATGCTGTAGAAGCTCCCTTGCAAGGTCCCGACTTACATCGCGTTGGCCGACCTCTTCCAGAAGCCGATCCTCATCGAAGGTCATCTCGCCCTCGCTTGCATCCCCATTCTCAAGGCACCAGTCGATAAGCGCTCCCGCTCTTCTGATGCGCGATTCCATTAGAAGATAGCGCACGTTGTTCGCGGCAAGATCGTTGAGCATTCCTTCAGAGGATGCATCGATGCTGATCGTCTCTGCCGACGGCTTGACGTACGGAGCTGTCAGGTAATACGTGCGATGGGAGAAGATCATCACGCGGTTTTGTTCGTCGCCAAGCTCGTTGGCCGCCTGGAAGACCTCGAAGCTCGGCCATACATGAGCGATGTACTCGTTCCGACTCATCCCTCCGAACAGGTAGGGCGCTCTTTGAATGAAGTGATTCCTGGCCAAATCGAGCTGCGTGGCGAAGGGAACGAGGACTATAAGAAAAACGATCCACTTCGCGAGCGTAGGCTTCCGTCGAGTGTCCGCCGCTCCTTCTCCAGTCGCCTGGACTGAACGAGCGGACGGGCAGAATGTCTCCAGCCATTCCACCACGAGCCAAAGCGCCAGGATTGTGAACGTCAGGAAGTACCGGGTCTGGAGGTTCATCACGAAGAACGCGAAGCTGAAGAAGACGAAGCACCAGATCGCCACAATACGCGCGAGACGTCGATGGAGCAGCAAGACTCCCGCTATCGGCGCAAGCGCGAAGAGCCATGTCATGTACATGTAGGGCACGCGGAACCAGTTCACGCCGAGCGGATAGAACCATGCCAGCCTGAACGGATAGATGATGTAGTTCCGGAAAGTGATCGGGATGCCCCATCCGGTCCATGTGGAGACATCATCGGCAAGCGTAAGCTCCGGCCCGCCGAATAATCCCCGCATGAACGGGAAGACCGGATTGCCGGTAACCAGCAGATTCCGTCCGTAGAACGGCAGCACCGCTATCAGGAAGAACACCAGAAAGCCCAGGAATGCAGCCCATGTTCTCTTCCTTGTCAGGCTATCAGCGATCAGGATCCACAGCAGGTGCAGGAATACGAGAACCGCGACGAACAAAGCGGAGTATTTCGCGACGCAGGCGGTTCCGATGAAGAAGCCGCAAAGGGCAAGCCGGGTGAAACCGACCTGCTGCCATCGCCAGAATATTGTCAGGTGCTTGAGTTTCGGAGGAGGTTTCTCCTCGATGGGTTTTCCACGACGCTCGATCCAGTCCAGATAACAGAAAACTCCTGCCACCGAGAACAACGCAACCGCACCGTCTGCATAACCGGAGTATGCGATAACCGGCCAGTAGAAAAGTCCACAGACAGCCGCGGCCAGCAGGTAACCCACGCGCTGTTTGTCGCGACGGGCGCAGAAATCGATCAGCCAGCCCACGAGAAGGAGCTGCATGAACCAGAAACAGAGATTCGCGGCGTCGGGACCATACTCGCCCGCGCGACTGAACGCCGTCAGAACGGCCATCTCGATCGCCTGGGGATAGTAACTGAACGCGTTCTGAGGATCGATGGTGATCCTGCCCGATTCGATGTAGCTGCTGACGAAGAGATAATGGCTGTGCTCGGCATCCGGGTTTATGAACGGCGCGAGCGCGTTTACAAACATCACGAGCTGAAAAACAACCAGCAGCCAGAAGATGATCCATGTCGGGGTATCCGGCGGACGCCACCATTCCCAGTCGAGCTTCGGACGCTGGCGACCGTCCCAGCGCATCATGTAGTTGATGTACCAGAGGCCGACGACGATGAACGCACCGATTGTGTAGTGAAAGGCTTTGCCCAATCCCCCGATCATGCCTACCAATGTCATATAGAGAGCGTACGCGGCGATTGCCGTGGTCGCGCCGACAACGAGATGCTCCGGTTTAGGTCGGATTCTCATCAACGGTCGGCACATCATCGCGCCGAGCCACGCGATGATGAAGAACCCGAAAAGGAAGGCCAGAATGGGAATGTGAACCGGTGCCATGCGCTATTCCTCGGTTACCGGTATCGGAGATTGCGACTTGTATATCACACCGGCATGTTGCCGATTTTCTTCGGCGGCAGCTTCTGTCGCTTGGAATGGAGCGCGGCCAGCGCCCCGATGAGCTTCTCACGCGTCTGGCAGGGCTCGATTACCGCCTCGATCAGACCGCGATCGGCGGCCTGGTATGGATTGGAAAACTGGATTTCGTACTCCCGCACGAGTTCCTCGCGCCGCTTGTCGTCTTTCGCACGCTCCAGTTCCTTGCGATACAGGATATTGACCGCGCCCTTCGCGCCCATCACGGCGCCGAGCCCGCCCCGGGCTGCGTGGCGTGCCGGGTAGCGATTGTCCTGATCCGTCGTCGCCACCGAGGCTCCGCTGAGACGCTGCTCGCCGGCCGGGCCGCAGCTGATGAAGGAG
>CAYLVL010000032.1:3941-13289 GCA_964387135.1 uncultured Planctomycetota bacterium | reverse complement strand
CGTCCAGCGCCAGCACCATCTCGCCGTCGACAACCATCCGTTCGTTCTGTCCGAGCGAGAAATCGACAAGATTCCCCGGTCCATGTAGGAAAGCGTATCCCGCTCCACCCAGGACAACAAACATGTAGGCCGGAATATCGCCCGTCTTCTCGCCATCGAGATGCATGCGGTCGCACTGAACGCCTTCCGTCGCCGCGATGATGCAGTCTTTGCGAGTGATAATTCGGCTTTTCTGATCGAGTCCGACAACGTGAATTCTTCCCGGGCCCGGTGCGCGAAAACCGATCAGGCCGCCGCCCGTCTCGCATCGATAGGCTATTATCGGGACATCGCCCTCCGGCGCGAGTGCCTGCGAGACCGTGGTCCAGTATGTTCCTTCGGGCGACGCCTCGCTCTTTACTGCGCCCTTGACGAACAGCAGCGTCCCGAGTTTGCTGAATACGGTCTCTCCTGCGGAAAGCTCGACCGCTACGGTCTGTACGGCATCCCCGATGACTTTGTATTTCACGGTTGTCTCCCGGACGTGATCGTGTTGCAGTGATTCTAGCATATGAAGCGAAGGTCGGGGATGCCGAATCGATTCCGGGATTGAAAAGGGAATAGCATGCGCAGGCGGAAGGGACGGTATAATGTAGACATGCCGGAATTCCGCTACGAATGCGTTGGTCGTGACGGCAAGCGCGAGCGCGGGAGCATCCACGCGAGAACGCGCCAGGGCGCCGTGCTTGTTTTGAAACAGCGCGGTCTGGTCCCGACATCCATCAGCGAACTGACTCCACGTGAGCCGGCAACCGCGCCGGGGCTTGGAAGTGTCTCTGTGCAGCGCCTGGCTGTATTCACGAGGAAATTCGCCGAGCTTTCCAGGACCGACATCCCAGTTTCGGAGATTTTCGAGATCCTCGCGGAGGAAGAAGAGGGCACGCTTCTTCCCGAGGCGAGCAGGCACGTGGCGCAGGCTGTAGCGAGTGGTCGGGGACTCGGCGAATCGATGGCCGACCGCCCGAGGGCGTTCAGCAAGCTCTATATCAAGATGGTCGAAGCGGGATTGACCTCCGGCACACTCGACAAGGTAGCGGATAACCTGGCCAGGCTGTACGAATCCGAAGCCGGCCTTCGAAAGAAGCTTGTCAGCAAGCTCACCTACCCGTTCATCCTGCTTCTATTCTGCTTCGCGGCGGGATTGATACTCAGGGGAGTCGGGTTTGTGAGCAACGAATTGTTCGGAACACTGATGGGCTTCTGGTTGATTATTTCGGGGCTTGCGATATTCGGAATGACTCGCCCCGGCTATGCGATTTACCGACAGATAGGCTTGAGGCTTCCGGTGATCGGCGGCTTGATGAAAAAGATCAGCCTGGCGAGATTCTGTAGGATCTTCGGGCTCCAGTACGGAGCGGGGATTCCTATACTGGAAGGGCTGAATGTATCAAAGGAAGTCTTGCAGAATCCCGAACTCGAGCGTGCCGTGACCGGCTTGCAGCGACGGATCAATGCAGGGATGGACCTCAGGGACGCGATGATCGCAACCGGTGTTTTCCCAAGGCGCATGGTCAGCATGGTCGGGGTAGGGGAGCGTGCGGGCGGAGTGGAGCTGATGCTTCAGAAACTCGCCGAGTATTACGAGCTCGATGTCGACACGCAGAGCACGATACTCACGACAGTGCTCTACTTCGTTGTTTTCCTGGCGGTCGCCCTGACTATCGCCGCCGTAGTCATCAGCGGTTACGCTTCCTACTGGAGGCTGGTGGGGGAATTCATGTGAGGCGTTATCAGTAGTCGAGGAGGAATTCCTTTATCGCTTTCAGAATGCGCTCGTACACCTTGTCATCGTCCGTCTCCGGAAGATGAAGGTTAATGTTCACGTTGATCGTGCGATCCGACTTGTGATGCTTCTCCGGTTTCACGCTCAATTGTGAGGTATCAGAAACGGCCGCGAGCCCTTCCGCAAGGTGGTCCACGCCGCTTGGGCGGAAGTCAGCCAGGTCGCATAGCGCCCTGAACGTATCGACCATCTTGCTGACAGTGCCTTCGGATGCCTTCGTGTTTGCCCGGAAATAATCCTGGAGCTCGGTCTTGGATAACCGCCACGGGGCGGGAAACATCTCAAAAAGAGGCTCGTATGCTCCCTTGAGCGCTTCGGCGAGCACTCTCGCATGGTCGGGTCCCCGGTAGATTTCCCAGATCTCGGAAGGATGTCCGCGATGATCCGCGAAGCGGATGCGCTTGAGCAGAGTGATCATCGTGCGATCGTTCGAGGCATTGAAACCGACTGACGAAAGCCAGTCACTGTCGATCCTGCCGGGCACGCCGACCTTGCGGATCTTCTCCATCAGATCCCTGATCTTGCCGGGAACAGTTGTGTACGGCTGTGCGGGCAATCTCCCTTTTTCCTGGATCAGCCGTCCTTTCGAGCCCACTCGTACGGGATGTCGTTATCGTGTGGATGCATCCTGAGCTCATCAGGCTCGGCATAGTTGTACGTGTTGGTCGGGATATTGATGATCAGGGCCTCGTGCTCGCTTATGGTCTTGAAGCCGTGGTACACATATTTCGGAATTTTAACCAGCAGCGGGTTCTTGTCGCCCATGAAGAACTCGTTGACGACGCCCTTCGTCGGGGAATCCTCGCGCGGATCATAAAGCGCGACTTTCATCATCCCATAGACGACGCAGAAATGATCATCCTGGTGCTCATGATAGTGCCATGCCTTGACCACCCCCGGATAGCCGGTGGTCATGTAACACTGGCCGAACTCGTCAAACATGCCTTCCCAGTCTCTCCTGAGGATCTCCATCAGCCTGCCCCGCTCGTCCGGTATAAGGCGTAGCTTGACGATCCTGACTCCTTCGATGAGGGGTTTCGCTCGGACTCCAAGGGGTATCGGTGCGGGAGGGGAAATTTCTATTGCCATGTTGGTTGCTCCTTCGTGATTCGGGAACCTAGTATGCGCGATAGATCGGGAGGGTGTCAATGGACGAACGGATCAGAGCGCATCCGTGATCCTCTTCTTTGAGAAATGCTGAATCGGATTCCGAATGCGCCCTTGAGGTCCGCCTACTTGACAAAATGGGATAATTGAGATAGAGTCTCAATCTCAATACTAAAATCATCGAGGATAAGGAGAATTCACGGTGTACACGCGAGCTCTTTCAATCGGTATTCTTTTGTTTGTTCTCGTACCGGCCTCCGTCACGCCGGTGAAGGCTGAGGAAATACTTGGCTGTCCATGCGGGATCGAGGCTGGCGCTGGCACATTCTGGTTCAGGACGCGCTTCAAGTTCGATGATATGACCGAGAGGTACAATCGCGGACAGGATGCGATGGTTCCATTGGGAGAGGGATGGCACAACAGGGTCAACATGCAATCATATCGGTTCGGCTATGCAATCTCAGACGGCTGGGATATCGGGCTGGTACTGACTTACATGGATGTCGATCGCAGGATATATAACGCGCAGAAAGAAAAATGGAGTGAGGTTGACGATGAGGGATTTGGGGATGTGTGGCTGGCTGCCAGGCATACGTTCATGCACGAGACGAACTGGGCGGGATTCGATGAGGTTTTCATCAGTGGTGGAGCCGGGATGAAATTTCCGGCAACAAGTGATTCTGAAATCAGGCACGGCATCGGGAACGGAACGGACGAGTTCAGGATCGGCCTTCTGACGAACTGGACGACCGGCAGATGGGAGTTCTGCAATCACCTGACCTACACATGGAGAGGAGAGGCCCCGGTGATCGAGGGCTGGAACTACTCCGGTCAGAATCTCTCTAACAGACTTGGCTACAAGTTCAAAGTAGGCTATGACCTCACCGGGGACGGCAGATTCTGCCCGGGCATAATGTTCAATGGCTGGATGGATATGCAGGATATCACTTTCGCGCCGGCTTTCAGAAATACCGGCCTGGACGCCGAAAGAGCTTACAGGCATAATATTACTTACCAGCTTGAATATTATCCTGATGATGAGGAGAAGCACAAATTCGTATTTGGATATTCTGTCCCGTACGATGTCAAGAGCGGCTTTGCCCCTGATTATACATTGAGCCTTCTTGGTATGTGGACCTGGTAGACTACTATGGCATGACCATACATCAGTCAGGGGACGCGATAGCGGATCTCCGGTGCCACTTGATACTCGGTAAGCAGTTTCTCTATCGTCCCGACCATGTGATCCCAGTCGAAAACCTTGCGCCATTCCTCGATTTCTCTTTCGAATCTGTCGCGCAACTCCGCTCCGCCGGCGAAGAACTCGGCCGTTCTCAGCGCGATGGCCTCGCTTCGTAAGAGGCGCCAGGGGAAGTGCGGCGGCTGCAAGCCGTCGCTCCGGGCGACTGCAAGTCGCCCTTCCAAAAATGCGTCTGGGCAAGTACAGCGGGCCGTATAATACCGCCCAGTTGGCTGCGTGATTAAGTCCTCGCTCGTGGCAGCATTACAGCGGCTGTTTCAACCTTGCTTCGATTACGCTAGCATATGGGCGGGAACTGAACATCGGAGGCGATTAGTGCCTACAAGGAACGAAAAAGGCAGAATCTTCGATGGATTCATCAGCGGATCGGTGTACGACGCGCTTGCGACACTCGTCGGATTCGGGCCTCGTCTGTATGAAAGAGCGTGCGACGAGATCCCCTTGCAGCCCGGAATGCGCGTGCTCGATCTCGGATGTGGAACCGGAGCGATGGCGTTCCCCATGGCAAAGCGCGTGGGAGACAGTGGAAAGGTGATCGGAGTGGACCTCTCGTCAAGCCAGCTCGAAAGGGGAAGATCCAAATCCGAGCGGCTCGGAGCCGATATTGAATGGATGCTTTGCTCGGTGGATGAGCTTCCTTTCGAGGATCGAAGTTTCGATGCCGTGGTGTCGGCAATGTCTTTTCATGAGGTCGCCAGGGAGTCAGTGCCTGGAGCCCTTGCCGAGACGAGAAGGGTACTCAGGGATGATGGCTTCTTTGCGCTTGTTGACTGGTCGCGACCGCGTTTCGGGCTTCTAACCGCGCTATGGTGGCCGTTTCTGTTGTTTGACTATACGTCGGACAACTACCAGAACAGGTATGCGGAGATGTCCTCGAGGTCCGGGCTGGGTTTGGCCAAGGATGTGTATCTGAACTCGATGGTGCGGTGTCAGGTCTTTCGTCCGGAACCGTCCGCCGACGGTGCGTAAGATCTTCCGGGTCCTTCCAGGAGGTCCTCAATCGTCCGCACCATGTGCTGCCAGTCGAACACCTTGCGCCACTCGGCTATTTCAGTCTCGAATCTCATCCGAAGCTTGTCTCCTCCCGAGAAGAATTCGGCTGTTTTCATGGCTATTGCCTCGGCATTCTGTGGCGGAACTACATAGCCGGTTTTACCGTTGAGAACAACCTCGGGAAGACCGCCCACATCGGTCACGATGCACGGCTTTTTGAATCCATACGCGATCTGGACGATGCCCGATTGTGTTGCCGATTCGTAGGGAAGGACGAGCAGATCGGTCGCTCCGAAGTACATGCCGACTTCCTCGTTCGGAACATACCTGTCGACAATACGAACACCGCCCGCCACGGGATTGTGCGGATCGAACAGAACGCCAAGCTCCTGGGCGCGACTTGCGAATGCGTCCGGACCGTCCCAGTAATCGCCTACGCACCATATCTGACAACCGGCGACAGTCGCGACAATCGCCGGCGCAGCCTCGATCAGCCACTTGAGCCCCTTGTATGGTCTCACCGCTCCGAAATAGAGCACCATCGGCTCGTCTCGGATGCCAAGCTTCTCCCTGGCTTTCTCTCTTGTCCATTCAGCGGTCGACGCGAAGATGTCGTATGTGGGATGGAAATTCTTCCGAATCGGAGCATCGGGGCGGTAGCGCCTGAGATTGTTCAAATCCTCTTCGGAGTGGACGATGAAACCGTCGACCGCATTGAATGCCATTCTCGTGACCGGCCCCTCAAGCGGTCGATCCTCGTGCTGCTTCACGTTGTGACAAAGCAGAACAACCGGGCATCCGGCAATCTTGTGGATTCTGCGGGCAAGAGTTGCGATGTGCCATCCGAAGAAGTGAGTCACCCATGTGAGCACTACTCCATCGGCCTGAAAATCGCGAGTTCGTTTCGCAATCGCGGTCAGGCTCCAGGGCTGAAGGGTGTGCCAGAGGAATTCAGCTTCCTCGATGATGGGCGACTGATCCTCCGATGTCTGGCCGGTACCGGGATAAAGGAAATGCGGGTACTGGTACTTGTAGCTGATGAAAAGGACTTCATGCTCCTTCCTCAGGGCGCGGACAAGGAGGGTGGTGTAATGGCTGATGCCGCCTTTGATGGGGTAGGTGGGACCTACGACCGCGAGACGCATGCTAACGTCTCCCTGAGAATCGGAGATTGGCGATCTGCTCGCTCATCAGGCCCATTAGGAAGATGAGCAGGAAGGACTGGAACATAAGGCCGGCGAACGGGCTTATGTGCACGCGGCCCTCGCTCGCAATGGTCAGGATGAAGTCGAGAACGCCGAGGAAAAACGCGAAGAGGCTTATCGGCAGGAACACCCGCAGCGGTTTGAAGAACACCGCTATCCGAACAATGATGAGCAGAAACTTGCTCCCGTCCGCAAACGGCCGAATCTTGCTGCGACCCTCTCGCCTGGGCGATTGTATGGGCAGCCATGCGATGGAGTAGCCGGCCTTGATGACGGAAAGCGTGCTGGTGGCGGGAAGGCTGAAGCCGTTCGGGAAAAGGTCAATAAATTCCATCGCGATATCCCGCTTCATCGCCCTCATACCGCACGTGAGGTCCGGGATTTTGCAGCCCGCCACATAGCTCGCGAACGTGTTGAATACCCAGTTGCCGAAATTCCGGAACGCGGATGCCTCTGTACCGGCTGTTCTCTGGCCTGCCACAAGGTCGTATGCCTGGACCTTCTCGAAAAACCTTGGGATATCTTCCGGCGGATGCTGCCCGTCGGCATCGATGATCATAATGGCCGGAGCTTCCGAGTTCCGCATACCGGTCTTGACCGACGCGCCGTTCCCCATGTTGTAGGGATGCCTGAGCAGCCGGACCTGGGGGTGGTCGCGCACGAATTCCTGAAGCAACTCGTACGTGCCGTCGACCGAGCAGTCGTCGACCGCGATGACCTCCAGGTCGAGCGGAACGGCGAGAATCCGTGTCAATGTATCGATGACCCGCTCGCGCTCGTTATAGATCGGCACGATGACCGACAGCACCGGCCCCCCCGGATTCCCATGATTTTCAGCTCTTGCAGGCATCTACAAAGCTCTTGAACAGCCTGTCCTGGATCTTGTCATCCTGCCACATGAGCTCGGGATGCCATTGTACCCCGATTACCCACTTCTTGTGAGGATGCTCGATCCCCTCAATTATATCGTCTGAAGCCCTCGCGTTGACAACCAGCCCCTTTCCGTGGAGCTTGATCGACTGGTGATGCCACGAGTTGGTCCAGATGCTGCTCTCGCCGAGCGCCTTGTGCAGTTTGGTGTCCTTTTCGATGAATACTTCGTGGCATGGCTCGGCATGCGGGAATGCAGGATCGTGCTCAAGCGCCATGCGGACCTGGCTCGTGATGTCCTGATAAAGCGTCCCGTCGAGCGCGACATTGATCACCTGCGCGCCACGGCATATTCCCAGTATCGGTATGTTCCTGTTGAACGCGAGATTGAAAAGATCGATCTCGGTCCTGTCCTTCATCGGTTCGACCTTTCTCAGCTTCGGCGTTAGGAGATCATGATAAAGATTGGGATCCATATCGCCGCCGCCGCTGATGAGAAGTCCGTCGAGAATGTTCGATATCCTGCTCGGGTATCGGCTTCCAAGGCCCACTGGGATAATGACGGGAACTCCCCCGGCGTTGTGGATCGCAGCTACATACGGTTCATACAGGTAGTAGTAGTCGTAGTCGTGCTTGTCCTCGGACGGAAGCCTCTGGAACGAGCACGTGATACCGATGATCGGGTTGGTTACCGTCGGTTTCTCGGAGCTGCGTGAGGTCTTGCTCGTTGACTTCCTGGCCGGGCTTCTCCGCCTGGTTGTCTTGCGTGCGGAGCTGCCTCGCTCCGAAGCGAAGTTCGTGCTCAAGGAATCCTTGGGCTTCCCTCGCTTTCTGGACTGGGGGCCCGTGATGCGGACTTGATTTGATGCTTCGTTCCCGGCTTCCCCCGCAAGCTCTTCCTCGTGAGGATCCTGTTTGTCAATCGTACGGGCTCCCGCTCTCAGATCATGTACTGTTGGTGGTGACATGTGTCTTTTCCCCGACTCCGGTGAGCCGGGTTTCCTTTCGTTCTTCGCCGTGCGTCTCGACGGCGGTTATGGTTCGGACGGGAGAAGCAGGGGAGTAATGGGGTTATGAAGCATTCTTTTCGTCCCCGGCGACTCCCTGTCCGCTCAGCTATCGCCTTTCCCGGTCGATTCTCCTGTGGGCGTGGCGCGTGAGGTAGAGCTTCTCGACGGGCTTGACCGGCGTTGTTTCCCCGGTCTCGTAGTCGAAGGTCGTCATCTCCACTCCAGCCTCCTGGAGGAATTCGAGAGCCATCGGCTGGGGATACTCCCCGGCGAATGTGACTCCCTTCAGGCCCGCGTTGATGATCATCCTGGCGCATTTGAGGCACGGCTGGTGGGTTGTGTACATCCAGCCGTCCTTGATGGACAGGCCCATGCGCGCCGTCTGGACAATCGCGTTTTCCTCCGCACAACTGCCCCGGCAGACCTCGATTCGTTCGCCGGAGGGGATACCGAGACCTCGTCTCAGGCATCCGAGGTCGATGCAGTGCGGGAGCCCTGACGGGACTCCGTTGTAGCCGGTCGCCAGTATGCGGTGATCGCGCACGATTACCGCGCCGACCTTCCGCGCAAGGCACGTCGATCGTACAGAGACCAGCCTGGTCACTTCCATGAAATAGCGATCCCAGTCGGGTCTCGGATCGGATTCAAAAGGCGGAAGGTAGCCCTCGGGGTCCTTCGGTGAGGCAAGCGGCCGGCGGTTGGTTCCTCCAGTGGGTGAATCTGCCATCTGACTATAGTATCGGCCCATAGAGGCCGGATGCCATCGTAGCGGGGCACATGGGAAAAATCAAATCGGAGGGGCGATATTTTATTGCCGGTTTTGGGAGGGGCGATATTCTATCGCCCGGAGGGGCGACTTGCAGTCGCCCTTATTCAGAGGCGGTTCGGGCGTCGCTTGTTGCGGGATAGCGGCGATGTTGGCGGGGCGTGGGGGTTAAGTTAGGGCGTTGCGAGCTGCGGCGGCTGCAAGCCGCCGCTCCGGGCGACCGGGAGGTCGCCCCTCCGAAACGGGAGGTCGCCATTCTGGAGGGGCGATATTCTATCGCCCGGAGGGGCGACTTGCAGTCGCCCTTATTCAGA
>CAYLVL010000032.1:265-3841 GCA_964387135.1 uncultured Planctomycetota bacterium | reverse complement strand
GCAAGCCGCCGCTCCGGGCGACCGGGAGGTCGCCCCTCCGAAACGGGAGGTCGCCCCTCCGAAACGGGAGGTCGCCCCTCCGAAACGGGAGGTCGCCGCTCCGCTGGCTGTGTCAGTCTTGCGTTTCCGATACGGGTTCCTTCTCCGATTCGGGCTTGGCCTCGCTTTCCTCGCGCCTGCCGGGGTACGTCCAGCTTATTTCTGTGCAGTCGGGATAGTTGCTGCATCCGTAGAAGATTTTGCCGCGACGGGTACGACGCTCGACAAACTCCCCATCGCATCCTTCACGGGTGCACTTGACGCCGATTGTGTAGGGCCGGATGCCGTCGCACTCAGGGTACTTCTCGCAGCCCCAGAACCGTCCGGTGCGGCTGCGCCTCAGGACCATTCGCGCGCCGCATTTGGGGCACGGCTCCTCGGAGTAGGTGACTTCGCGCTTCTGCCCCGGCGCCTGGGGAGAGTCGGCCTTCTCGGACTTCTCGTGCTCCTCGGGGATCGATCTTGTGTAGCGGCACTCAGGGAAGCCGGTGCACGCGATGAACCGACCGTAGCGACCGTGCTTGATGATCAGATTCTTGCCGCACAATGGACATTTCTCGTCTATCTTCTCAGGCTCGGTGTCCTGCGATTTCGGTGAGATCGACGATCGCCAGTCGCACTCCGGATATCGGGTACAGGCGAAGAAGGCTCCGTACCGCCCGTTACGGATCGCGATCGGCGCACCGCACTTCGGGCATTTCATGTCGAGGGCGTTCCTCAGGTCCTCCAGAAACGGCTCGTAGAACTCCCGCACGCTTGCCACCCAGTCCTTCTCGCCCGACTGGATGGCGTCAAGGTTGTTCTCCATTCGCGCGGTGAAGCCCTCGTTGATGATATCCGCGAACTTGTCCAGAAGCAGGGCGTTTACCTTCCTGCCGAGGTCTGTAGGCTTGAAGCTCTGACCTTCGCGGGTGACATACTTCCTGTCGAGGATTGTCGAGATCGTCGGCGCATAGGTGCTCGGTCGCCCTATGCCCTTCTCCTCGAGCGTCTTGATGAGGCTGGCAGTGGTGTACCTTGGCGGCGGCTTGGTGAAGTGCTGCTCCGGCAGGAATTCCTCAGCAACAAGAGGCTGATTCTCAGTGAGAGGCGGCAGCGGTTCCTGATTCTGTCCGTTGTTGTTGCCTGCCGAGTACACCTTCCTGTAACCATCGAAAACACGCCTGGTGCGAGTCGCGCGGAAAGTAAACCGCCCGCCCGTTATCTCAACCTGTGTCTGTTCGTCGCGACCCGGAGTCATCTGGCAGGCGATGAATCTCTCCCAGATCAGACCGTAGAGCTTCGCCTGGTCATCCTCCAAGTACCTCTTTATCGAGTCAGGCGTTCGGGAGGGAGCGGTGGGTCTTATCGCCTCATGAGCGTCCTGCACCTTGCGCTTCGATTTATATATGTTTGGCGATCCCGGCAGGTAGTCAGGGCCGAATGTCTCTCTTATGAAATCGCGAGCGAGACCGATCGCCTCGTCGGCGAGTCGAATCGAGTCGGTTCGCATGTAAGTGATGAGACCCTCTTCCCCGCCTTCGCCGACATCGATACCTTCATACAACTGCTGGGCTATGTTCATCGTCTTGCGGGCGGAGAACCCGAGACGCTTGCTCGCTTCCTGCTGTAGAGTCGAGGTGATGAACGGAGGCAAGGGACGCTTCTGGATCGTCCGTGTTGACACGCTGTCGACCTTGAAGTCCTGCTGCGCGAGCTCATCGACGATCTTCCCGGCATCTTCGGCGTTGCCTATCTCCACCGACGCGCCGTCGATCCTTACCAGACCGGCCGTGAATTTGGCGGGAGGTTCCGATTCGTCCTCCACCTTCCGGAAAATGCCGTCGATCGTCCAGTACTCCTGCGGGACGAAAGCCTCGATTTCTTCTTCCCGCTCGCAGATGAGCTTCGTAACAACCGACTGCACCCGTCCCGCCGACAGACCGCTCGCCAGCTCGCGCCACAGGAAGGGGGACAGATTGTAGCCGACGAGTCGGTCGAGTATCCGCCTCGCCTGCTGAGCGTTAACCCTGTTAATGTCGATGTCCCTGGGATGCGCGATAGCCTCCCTGACCGCGGGCTTCGTGATCTCATGGAACTCGATCCGCCTGGTTATGTCGGGCTTCTTCAGGATATGGTTCAGGTGCCATGCAATCGCCTCACCCTCGCGGTCGGGGTCGGTGGCGATGATGATCTGGGTGGCTGACTTGGCCGATTTTTTGATGTCATTGACGATATCCTTGCGTTCCCGGTTGGTGACATAGTTGGGCTTGAAATCGTGCTCGAGATCAATCCCAAGGGATGTCTTCGGAAGGTCCCTCACATGACCGAGACAGGCCTTGACGATGTAGTTGCGGCCGAGATAGCGTGCGACCGTCCTGGCCTTGGCCCTGCTCTCCACAATTACCAGCGGCTTGGTTGATCTGGCAGGCTTACGAGACCTTTTCCCTCCCGGCGAGCTCTTCGCGGCCTTCCTCTCTGTTTTGTCCGTGTCGTTCTGGGAGCTTGAATTCATGTTGCACCCGTTCGGTTTTTGGTTCATGAACGCGATCCTGTCGGCTTCTAATTAATGATTATTGTCAAGGGCTCGCGAACGGAGAGCATATCCTAACCAAGAAATCGCGTCTGTCAACCGTTCGCTTCTTTTTTCGTCGAATCCGACCGTCGTCAATGACGCGTCCGATACTGAAGCCACAGGGCTTGAAATGCGCTCCATCAGGCCGTCCTGCGGTACCCGGTCGCCAACATCATATTGCTCGACCAGTTTCGAACTAATTATCTTCCGTTCCGGCTGATTCGTTGCCCCCGGGAGTTTTCGCATCCGCGGAGGGTGATGCAGATGCGTCCCATGCATCGGCGCTCGAGGAAGGCGTGCAGGTCGGCACGACGGGCCGTACAAACCGGCTTCCCGGCAGTTCCCTGACAAGACCTCGAGTCTGTAGAACAAGCAGAGATGAAAGGACTCTTGCCGTCGGAATGCCGACCTCCCGCACAATGACATCGGCTTCCCTTGCTTCCAGTCCCACCGCTTTGTAGACAATCGCTTCGTCACCGGTCAGCTTTGCCGCGATGTTCTCGGTGTCCTGCGGGGCCTCTTCCAGGACCGTCAATCCGAAACGCAGCGGAATATCGGACGGATCGAGCGCAATATGAGCACCGTCGCGGATAAGCTCGTTCGTTCCCTTCGATCTGCCGTCGATCAGACGTCCCGGGATCGCGAAAACCTCCCGGCCGTTCTGCATCGCGAGATCGGCCGTGATAAGGGCTCCCGATTTCTCAGGTGCCTCAACCACAAGTGTGCCTCGGCCGAGTCCCGCGATCAGCCTGTTCCTCGCAGGGAAATTGTATTTCTCAGGCGGCGTGCCCATCGGGAATTCCGAGACGACCGCCCCGCTTTGGGGAATCTGAGCGAACAGCTTCTCGTTTTCAGCGGGAAAGGCGATATCGATTCCTGAGCCGAGGATAGCTATTGTACGTCCGCCTGCCGCGAGGGTCGCGCGATGAGCTATCGAGTCGATGCCCCTCGCTCCTCCCGACACGATCGTGATTCCCAGCTCT
>CAYLVL010000032.1:0-255 GCA_964387135.1 uncultured Planctomycetota bacterium | reverse complement strand
AAGCCCCAGCTCGCAAGCTGGTAGGCGAATCTCTCCGTCGCTCCCCGTCCATAGTCGGAGTACGAGCGCGAGCCCACGATCGCGAGCGATGTTGCGAAATCGTACGAGATGTCGCCCCTCACATACAGGACCGGCGGCGGATCGTACAGCTCCTTCAGCACCGGCGGATAGTCATCGTCAAAATATGTCAGGATTCTGGCATCATCCGGGATCTTCTCGAACTCTTCTCCGATCCTCAGCGTCGCCTTCTGTTCG
>CAYLVL010000031.1:0-13452 GCA_964387135.1 uncultured Planctomycetota bacterium | reverse complement strand
AAGTCGAGGCGTCCATTCGTATAAGCTCGCTGGACAGATCCTCGAGTCTGCCGTAGAGCAGGAGTCGGCAGCGCTCTTCGTTGGCATCGACGTGATCGATGTCGATGTCCGCGTAGCCTGCGAAACCGGTCCATCCGCCGACATCATAGTCAAGAGGCTGGCTGAATATGACGTTGCCGATTGTGCCCATAAAAGCCGCGGGAGAGCCGTCGGCAAGGTGGTACGTGTGCATCGTGCCCTGGTCCAGCGGTCCGGCTTCGAGGAGGTACAGCATGTCGGCCTGATGGTTGATCGCGATGTCGAAGATGTCCGTCTCATCGCCGGTCTGAACGGTGATGTCCACAGCGGTCATCGGACTGATGACGTAATACGGATCGTCGGCGATGAAAGTGAACTGAACCAGCTCATACGTGACGGCTCCCGTGGCGTCTCGTCTGACAGCCCAGAAGTCGCCGTCCGCCTCGACATCGATCGCGACCCAGGTAACGAGAGGATCGCCTGAGTCGATTGTTCCGATGATGCAGTTGCCGAAAATGATGGCGGAGTCGATGATCTTGATGATGTGCGGCTCAAGGGCGGTGACGACCAGGATTCGGCCCTCGACGGGATCCGAGTCGATGCTGATCGCTGCATCTCTCTTGCCCAGGAAGTATCGCCAAGGGACGAACGAGTTGCCTGCAGAATCACCATTAAACACTCCGATGGTGCTCGGTCCGTGCTGCACCAGACCGCGCCCCTCGATTCCCTCGCCGCCCCCGTCAAGGAAGGCTATGTCCGCTCTCGGGATCACGCTCATGCCGTGGATGGAGTATCCGTTAAGCGTCAGCTCGCCGAGATAGGTGTGCGCGGAGCCGACGCATGGGTGCAGCGCCACCGTAACGTCCAGCGGGGTCGCGTAGGATGCTGCATAGCCGTCCTCGACCTTGCATCCGACCGTCCAGACCCCGACGCCGTACTCGGACCAGTCGATCGTCAGCGTACCGTCGGAGCTGAAAATCGAGTAGTCGGGCGGACTGCCCTGGTACACGACCGAGTAGCTGAACGTAAGAGTCTGGTTGGTATCGCAGTCGCCAGCCGGGGGATCGATTGCGTAATCTTCAAGGTCGTTATCGTAGACCATATCCGGGCCGGTAATCGAGCCGACTTCCGGAGGCGTATTCAACCTGCTGACGAGGATTGCAGTGCCCTCGACCGCGACGTACCCATCGTTTACCCGGACGTTGATGTCGTAATCGCCGACATCGTAACCCGACCAGTCGATATTGATGGAGCCGTCTCCGTTATCGGGAAGGACGAAGCTGGCCGGCATGCCGCTACGCACGACACTCCAGAGAATGGTAAGCGTCTGGGTGGTGTCCGGGTCAGTGATGGGTGCCGAGTAAAGCGCGTCGGTGTCGGTGCAGTCGACGGAAAGCGGACCGGAGATTGCACCGACTTCCGGCTCCGTGTTGATGCGGCTGACGGTAAGCTGGGTTCCCTCGACGGCACCGTAACCGTCGTCTACCTGGAGGTTTACATCATAGTTGCCGACCGAGTAGCCAGACCAGTCGATCTGCACATTGCCGCCGCCCAGGTCGGGAATCACGTAGTTCGGCGGAGCGCCCTGCGGGACGACACTCCAGAGAATGGTCAGAGTCTGCGCGGGATCGATATCGCTCACCGGTGCCGAGTACACGGCCGTGGTGTCGTAGCCGTCGACCGGCGTCGGACCGCTCACCGCGCCGACTGACGGTGGCGTGTTGACAAGCGAAACCACAAGAGCCGTGCCCCGAACGGGCGGATTGTACGGGTCGTTCACCTGGACATTGACATCGTAGTCGCCAAGGTCGGGATAGGTCGACCAGTCGACAACCAGGGGATCTGTCTCATTTCCCGGGATGGAGAAATCAGCCGGATCGCCGTGCGGCACGACGCTCCAGAGCACCGTGAGCGGATCACCCTCGGGGTCGCTTATCGGCGCATTGTACTCGCTCTCCGTATCGGCATGGGTAACCGGTGTGGGTCCTGTGACCGCTCCTGCATTCGGCGGGAGATTGTCGAATTTCGAAACCACAAGGAGGGTACCCTCGACCTGTGCGAAGCCGTCATCCACGCGCACGTTTACATCATAGACAGCGTCCGGGTAGGTCGACCAGTCCACAACGACCGACAGATCGGGTTCCGACGGGATTGTGTAGTCGGCGGGATTGCCGGTAGGCACGATGCTCCAGAGAGCGGTGAGGATCTGATCCGGATCGATATCGCTGATCGGCGCGCTGTAGGCGGCAGATGTATCGGCTGACGACACGTCCACAGGACCCTCGACCTCGCCGACCGTGGGCGCCGTGTTCTCCTTGGCAACGACGAGCGCCGTTCCGGTTGTCTGATCGATTCCATCGTCCGCGCGGACATTCACAGCCCAGTCGCCGACCGCGTAAGTCGACCAGTCAAGGTTGATCGAGCCGTCGGGATTGGACGGCAATGTGAAATCCTCGGGATCGCCGTCGGGGACAACGCTCCATCTGAACTGCAAAGTCTGGGTATTGTCCGGATCGGACCACAGAGCTTCGTAAAGCTCGTCCGTATCCAGAGAGGTAACCGGGGTTTTGCCCTCGACATTACCGACAGTCGGGGGTGTATTGCTGTGGGTGACTGTGATGGCGAGCCCCCGGACATCAGCGAATCCATCCGATACCTGCACGTTGATGTCGTAGAGTCCGGGATCGACGTTGGAGAAGTCTATGGTAAGGGAGCCGTCACCCGGATCGCCGGGGATTGTGAAGTCCTCGGGATCGCCGTTGGGCACGAAGCTCCAGGTGTACGTGAGGGTCTGCCCGATGTCGGGATCCGTCGCGTCGGCGGAGTATTCCGCATCGGCAAACGACGCGTCGACCTCGGTCGGACCCTCGATGGCACCGACTTCGGGCGGCGTATTGCCGACGAGGACATCCAGAGGGGTGGCCGCTACCGGCGGATTTATGCTGTCCGAAACAACACACTGGACTGTGAAGTTGCCGAAGCCGAACACCGACCAGTCTATGTCTATCGTTCCGTCACCATTGCCCGGATCATCATCGATGTGGGGCTCGCAGGTCCAGGAATAGGTGAGGGGATCGTCGTTGGGATCGGTCGCCACAACCGTGTATCGTTCAATGACCAGGCCCGGGCTGGCGTTGCCGGTAACGCCCGAGCTCACGAGCGGCGAGAGGTTCGGCTCCTCCGGAGCCACGGAGGCAACGAATATGTTGGCTGCGATAAGCGGCTCAGTGGGATCGAGGATGCCGCCGTAGCCTGCTCCGTCGGTGCTCTCCGCCCAGACGAGAAAGGGAACATCGTCGGTAGATGTGAGCGAGTCCGCGATCGGCGCCAGCGTCATTCGATAAACGGCGTAGCCGTCACCGGCGGACTGGAAATCCGCTTCCACGGGCTCGAAAAGGTCCGGCCATTCGCCAACAACGCGGTCTACCGTGCCTCCCGGCGACGGAGTCGCGTTCTGCCAGTCGTACACCAGGACATCCAGAAGAAGGTAACCGCCCTGCTTCGATACCGTCTCGTCGTAATAGAGCATGTTCTCCACCACGCTGACCGAAATGGCCCATGGCTCGGGCTGGTTTGCTTCGGGCGGAAAGTCGTCGGGAACAACCGGCGGTTTAGTCGTGGGCGGTGCCCAACTCGCGTCTATCGCGTAGTTGTACCTGAGCGTAGACAGCGTCGGGACCGACATCGTGTAGTGCCTGATATTGCTCATCCCGGCCCTGAATGCGCCGCGATCATCTTGATCCTGGGTCTCGACTCGATCATTCGGGGAGAGGGAATCGCTGAAATACTTGAAGCCGTTAAGCGTCGACGAGAAGTGCCATACCTCATCCTTCATGCCCAGCGCCCCGTCACGATAAGAGAAAATCGAGTTGCCCGGGAACTCGCGCGGGTTCCACCATCGCGTGTAACCATCCGCGTTCAGAAGGCGCAGCTCGTCGCTCCCGGACGTCACCAGGTCCTCATCGGAGAAACCTCCCTGCGTTCCTCGCGTGATGAGAACACCCTTCACATCGAAGCCGGAGAATTGCATCGCCCCGGCGAACGGGTGCACGAGGCGTATGTCGAGGTCCAGAATGGTCTTGCCATTGCTCCAAGTGAGCCCACTGGCAAGCTGAACCATACCTGCCTGGCCGTCAGGTTCGAGGAATTTCAGGGCGTTCAGGTGCAACTCGGCGCTGCGCATGGGGACGATCTCGCATGTATTCTCCGCGGGATCGATGACGAACTCATACAGTCCCCACAGCGCGTGTGATCCCTGAAGGGGATCTCCCTGGAGAGGGTGTATCGATTCATCCGTCAGGGAGGGATCATGATCGTTTGTCTGGTCGGCGGGTTCCTGTCCTGATCTCGTGCCCTCGCCAGTTGGAGACGACAGACCGGCTTCAGGGGCGGTTCCCGTCACACCGGACTGAGATCCATCATTCATTCCGGGGAGAGTCGGTGCCTGCGATCCTCCCGAACATCCAACTGCGAGACCCAACAGAAGTATTACGATGACCAGCAGCGACATCCGGCGCATATGCGTGCACTCCTTATTCAAACGGGCATTGCCAAGGCCCGCTGTTATCACGGAACAGTCCCTTATGTGAGCAAAGGGCTCCTAGAGCCATTCAGTATAGTAAACACATCCACGAAAATCCAACGCTCAAGGTATCGGCTCAGATTCCTGTCTATTTAGATAAGATTCTCAAGCATCCTGCTAACAGGTGGCGGCCAAACACGGCACTATTGTTCCTCCTATTTTCCTAGTAAAGGTCGAAACAGGATAAATAAAGACTGTTGGTATGTGTAGAATGGGGCATTATCCGGGCAATGAAAAGGCTTTCGGTGGTTTTGTCTTGTGGGATTTCAGGTGGGCGCAAAATGGAAAGGAGTGAAAGGAGATGTTGGTTGGTCATCGGGGCGGGTACTTAAGTGAATTGCTCTGCCTTGGGGTGCAGGGAATGTCAGGTTTGTGTTGGAAATTTGTGGAGATTAAGTGAGGGGCCTTTATGAAGGCAGCCAAGTGTGGTATTTTGGTTTAAGCAGCGGCAACCGGCGGGGCCGGGAGGGATCCTGCATAATGTCATTCCTTGACTGGACTTTTGCGGACTGGCTCAGGATTGGGGGAGTATGGCTCGTTATCTTTGCGGTCGTGGGGGGCATAATATCTCAAACCAGCGGGGGCGTCAGCGGAAGAGGCTTTTTTGAGGGCATGTGGAAAGGTGTGGAATGGTTCCTGATAGTCGTCGTGGCCATAATCGTGCTGATGGGTGTGGCATTTGTCATGGGGATGACTACAGGGGCCCTGAATACATCCTGATTGTGATATGACGCGCGGCCAGCCGGGAAATCCACGAGATGCTCTGGAGGATGGCAGGCTCTGCGAGGATTACCTCAATGACCTTGCGTATCGCGCTCAAGGCAGCCCCAGCACAGTAAGCTCCTACAGGTCGGATCTCAAGCGGTTTACCCATTTCCTTCAGTCGGAGAGGAAGAAATCGGTTACTCGATGCGATCGCGATGATGTTCTTGCTTTCCTTGCAGATTCGAGGGCCAAGGGCGAAAGCGCGAGGACAATGGCAAGGAGGCTGTCGTGCATCAAGGGATTCTTCGCTTTTCTGAAGGACAGCGGGAGGGTATCCGAGTCGCCTGCAGAGGGGATCAAGGGATCGAAGATCCCGGAAGTACTGCCGAAGGTGCTCAAGGAGGAGGAAATGCAAAGAGTACTGAGGGCAGGGCGGACCGGTGAGACAACGCAGAGACGGGCGGGCATGCTTGTCGAGTTGATGTACGCCACGGGCCTCAGGGTTTCCGAGGCAGTGACGCTTAGGATGGAGCATCTATTGCTGGACGAGGGGGTAATACTGGTGGAGAGCGGCAAGGGAGGCAAGGGAAGGGCAGTGGTAGTGCCGCCATCTACGGGGAAGCAACTGATGAGCTACCTGGAGGAGGTCCGTCCGATCGTTCTGGGGGGCAAGGCTTGCAGGTGGGTTTTCCCCACGAGAAACGGGAAGCCGCTAGCCAGGCAGTCGGCATGGAAGGCTATCCGATCACTTGGAGAAAAAGCCGGATTGAAGAAAGAGCTTCATCCCCACCTTCTGAGACACACATGCGCCACGCATCTTCTGGAGCATGGCTGTGACTTGATAACGGTTCAGACTCTTCTCGGGCACGCCGATATCTCGACAACGGAGATCTACACTCACATACTGGAGGAGCGGAAGAGAGAGGTATTCAAAAGAGCGCACCCGAGGTCGGGAAGAGAGAGCTGAGGGATGGCTATGGGATTCGAAAAGGTTGCGGAAGAGCTTGATGTTGAATTGCCGTCAAGATTTGAATTGATCGTAAGGGGGCCGTCGCGGACGGAATCCGACCTGGCAGCGGTGAGCGTATTGCGAGAGAACGGCGATGTTAGGGGGGTAGAGGTTTCCGGAATCGGTGTTCCAGGAGAGTGGTATATCGAGTTGCCGGCGTTGCTTTGTCGTAGAGGGGTCGATCGAATAGTGCTGCGAGCATGGGGATGGTGGATAGGGGAAGGAAGCCCTCCGGCGGATGTCCGGATCGTTGACCATATCGCCTGCCATCTGCCGGGACCGCTGACAGGTACCGAAGCCGCGAGGATGGGGGAGGCATTCGTAGGCATGAGGGGTGCCTACGAGAGCGGGGAAACGGGCGATGAGGGAGTTGTGGCATGGCACACAATGGACGCAGGGAAACCCGAGAGGGATGAAATCGAAGCGGCACGCCGGGCAGGATGCGAACTGGGCAGTCCGAGCATCGCACCATGGGTCACAGGGGCTCGCGCGAGCGGAATCGAGGTCGAGGCGTACGCAAGGGTGGTGAGCTGAAGGAGAAGCATATTGGCTGGACGCAAAAAGACGGACCTCACGGTCCGTCATTTTGTAATCGTCACGTTTTTAGTGCAGTTTTGCGAAGCCGGACGTCATCCGGCTACGTCATCTGCTGTGTCTTCAGTCCCATCGTCGGTCTTGTCGCCGCCGTCATCCTCGGGCTTTTCGCCCTCCTCAGCGGGAGCTTCAGCCTCGTCGACGACAACTTCTTCCTCCCCACCCATTTCGTCTTCGACGGCCTGCCCGTTCATGTCACCGTTCTCCGCAGGCGTTTCGTCACCGTTGGTGACCCCCGGCTGTGGGGTTGGCTGATCGCCATTGCCTGCCGGAGGCGGACAACCGAGCAGGAAGAGTAGCAGACCGAGAGCTAGAACAGCAAGCAGCAGTCGTTTCATATGACGCGATCCTCCTTTACGATCAAGGGGCGCGTTGCACGTTCTGCCCCGATTTGATAGGAGTTAATAAACTATCATTCGAAATCGTAGCACATTAGCAAAAAGAATTAAAGTTCCGGGGCGTTTGGCGGAGGGGTCAAGGGCGCCTGATATGGAATCGCCCCCGGTAGACGGGGGCGAGGTTTGTCTATTTAGAGGGCCGGACGGCAGTCAGACAATCTGGTGCAAGGCCTGGAACAGGGTCATGCCGCCGGCGTAGATTTTGTTGGTAGAGGCGTTCCAGTTGTAGATTGGCGGGTCATTGACCGCTACGACATTGGCGATCACCCGGCCGTCATCGGCCACGAATACAAAGTTGAGCGTGCCCCCGTTCACCGGCTCGGCGGCGTAGACCGTGAAAATATACCTGATGAGCAGGCAGTTGATGGTGCTGCCGCCGCCGTACGGCACGGTTACATCGCCCCGTCCAATCGCCTCGACCTTGTAGTCCAGGATGAAGCCCGGCTTGCGGATCTCGAACGCATAGTCAGTGTCGATGGTGAGCGGGTAGGGGATCGAGAGGTATTCCTCGGTGTCGGGAGGGCCGAAGGGTGACGAGCCGATGATGTCAGGGTCATGGAAGCCGTATATGGTCAGCTCGCCCCAGTCGAAGTTGTGTTGCTCGGCCTGATATAACGTCTCAAAGAAGGGATCGAACAGACTTTCGTACTTTACGAAATGCGTGGTGTCGCTGTTGAAGTTGTAACGGAACGACTGGACCTCCTCGTCCTCGACATCGAGGATCCTGGTCCAGCTCGGACCCATTTCCAGTCCGATGACGTTGAAATCCCAGGGCCCGTCGAGGTCGTCCACGTTGATGTAAGCGCCCGAACTGTAGGACTGATCGACCGACATGTAATGGTAGGAAATGCCGATGTCCTTGGCGGCAAGATCTTCTTCGAGGCTGATGATCATGCCGACATCCACGATAATCGGGTCGGAGAGGGTATCGGTCAGCCCCGACTGGTCTCTGACCATGTGGTTTACGTAATAGATCCCGGTCTCGTTCCAGCTCCTGGTCACCTCGAAGCCTTCCTCGTCCCAGGTTCCGTCGTTGTCCCAGTCCCACCAGCTCTCGTCGAGATCGCCCGGCCCGTCGGGATCGGTGGAAGTATCGGTAAAGGTGACCATTTCGCCCTCCTCGGGATCGGCGTTGGAGATCTCGGCGGCGCAGAGTGGGGGATTATCCGAAGTGACGGGGATGTGTACGATTCTCCAGGCGATATTGTCGATCAGCGCGCCCGGCTCGCTCTCGTCATCGAGCACGCGGATGAGGATCGGGAAGGACTGATCGGCCGCAGCCGAGCCGTATTCGTTGACCAGTTCGCATGTGAAGCGCTTCGAGCCTGGACCGCCGGGAACCTCGTCGGCATCCACAAGCCCGCTGAAGAAATAGGGTGCTTCCACCTGAACCGACCCTACTGTGTCGGCCCCCTGCCAGTCGTAGACGTCAATGGTCAGGGTGGCGCTGGAGCCGGCGCCGGAGGGGAGGTCATGGTCGACAGACGCCTCAATACGGTAGGGCTCCGGGCAATTGGCCGAAATCGGGAAGCTGTCGGGGACAACAACTGGTTTCTCCGGCTTCTCCCAGCAGGCGTCCACAGCGTAGCCGAAAGTGAATCCCCCCGGTCGGGGCCTTATGACGTAGCTGACGGAGACCGAGTTACCAGCGCGGAAGTATCGCCTGTCGGCGTCGGTGTAGTAATTCTTGAAAGCGTTGATTGTGGCATCGGGTGTGGAGATGTGCGGAGCGAGCCTGCCCTTGACATAGCCGTGGATTCCATTTCCGGAGGTGCCGGGATGATAGAGGGTGGTGTGACCATCGGGATTGACAATCTGGGCGTCTCCCTCAATGCAGGATGAGGCGAGCAGGCCGAACTCTGGGAATTCAAGGCTGCCCTGGAACATGGCGATGCCCCTGACATCGAAGCCGGTCAGGTTGGGCTGACTGAAGGGGTGAATGAAGGTGAACTCAGCTTCAATGTCGCCGCCGGGCAGGGCGGTTACGCCGGTGATTCTAAGGCAGTCGGTGCAGGGACCGTATTCCATGAATTGGAGAACGTTGGCATGGAATTCGCTGATGCGGACCGGGACCGCTTCCATGGAGGGAACCGCCGGGTCCACGTGGATCTGCCAGTAACCAAGGAGGTTGTGTCCGGAGTGGACGGTCCTGGAAGCATTGAGGATGGATGGGCCGGGGAGGGTCTCCGGCGATATGGGCGTTCCCGGAGCCGAATTCCGGGAGCACGCTCCAACAAGCACGGAAAAAAGGAGTAAGATAACGAATGCCCTGAATCTCATTTCTTTCCTCCAGAAAAACGTGCGATAACAAGGCCGCTTCAAGCGGCGGTTAATATCACTGTATAGTATAGAGTCGAGCGTTATCCCGCTTCGCCCTACCCCATTTTAACTTATTTGATGCGAACGTGGAAGGGGTCCGCAAGAAAATCACGATTCTGAGACAGCCATCAGAGTATGCCGGGCTCGACGAAATCGACATAGTACTCACCGGGAGCGTGTCTCATGGTTCGCCATTTCCAGTAGCTTGCACGCCAGTGCGGATCGGAGAAACGATCCAGCTCCTCCTGAAGGGCATCGCGCTCACGCTCACGCTCGGCGAGCTCCGTTGCAAGCCGATCGGCGTTATCCTGCGCGACCCGTCTCGCGGAATAGCTGCCTGCAAGGAGCGAAAGGACAGCAACAGCGATCACCCATCTGTAGGAGACCTCGAACATCCAGCGCAGAGGCGAGCATGTCGGCGGTTTGTGTGCCTTTCGGGATTCCCGACCCTCACGGTCGGGTCTCTGCGGTGCCCTTCCTGAAGCAGTTTCGCTTACGGTCGGGGCTTTGAGGCGCCCTCCCTCACGGTCGGGCCTCTGCGGTGCCCTTCCTGAAGCAGTTTCGCTTGCGGTCGGGGCTTTGAGGCGCCCTCCCTCACGGTCGGGCCTCTGCGGTTGTGGGGTGCTTCGCTGAGTACGCTTGCGGGTCATTGCACGTCTCCTTCAAGGCCGTAAATCATGCGCATCGTGCGGATATCGCGGGCGGAAGGTTGTCTTCTTGAGGCGATGGGATACATGCAGTCGCCTTCGTAATCGGAGTGGCCCCATATACCCAGGGCGTGACCGAGCTCGTGGCAGGCGACGGTTTCGAGCATTATCTGGGAGGGCATCGGCCCCTGGACGTCGATGCGGATGAAGATTTCCGGGCGATAGCGGGTGCCGGGACGTATGGTGGCCAGCCCTGCGGATGGTAGGTCGGTGACAAAATGGACTAGGAGGTCGTCCGAGCCCGCGGCGGGAGCGGGCATGAAGCCGATGCGGTCGCCGAGGGAGTCGCTCCAGCTCTGCATGGCTCGAAGGAGCGGGGCCTCCAGTCTGTCGAGCGCGCCTATGGGGTAGTTCTCTGGAATCACGATTGAGTACCGGATTTCCTGGCGCTCGAATCTAAGCGGGACACCGCTTTGGATGATTCGAGACAAGTAGTCAGGGCTCGATGGTTTGTTGAGGGCCGAGCGTACGGCCTGGAGGGCGGAAGGGAAGATGAAGACCGTCCCGAAAAAAACCAGCACGAGCAGCGCGGTAAGGCGGATGGCGCGGGTCACCCACGGCGAGCGCCAGCCGCCGTAGTCGCCATCCCCGGCGCCGTGAATGACCTCGAGATGCGGATCGGTCTCGTCCTCGGGCCCATCGATTTCATCGAAATCGTCAGGGCCGACGGTATCGTCGACGTCCCAGCCGCCGATATCCCATCGATCCAGGTCGTCGCTATTAGTATCCCTGGGAGGATTCAATTTTATTAACCCATTTCCCGGAACCGAGCCGGGGAAAATCGATCCCGGGCCCGAGTACTTCCGCAAGATGGAATATATCAGCAGATGGGAGATGAGGCAAGGTTCGGAGATTAATATTGCGAAGCGGTTGCTATGAGTGGAGGCGGAGAAAAAGAGGAAGGGAGCCCGGTTTCAGCTTCAGCTTTGCTCGGGGCTCCCTTTCAGTTGCGGGGAAATGATGTGGAGTCAGGAAGCTTCGTGTTAGCCAGGGACAGAAGCTTCAGATCGGTTTTTTGTTCGTGTGTCCCGGGATAATCAGGGAAGCTCCGGTGTGCGTTCCCCTGGATCCCTTGGTGCGAGCGGCTTTCCGTCGAGTTTCTTCACCAGCGAAACCTGGTTGCCCCGCTCGTTGAAGACCACCTCGTCCATGATGCTTTTCATTATAAAAATGCCCCTGCCGTTGATGCTGAGCAGGTTTTCATCCGCGGTGGGGTCTGGAAGGTTCCTGTGGTCGAAGCCCTCGCCGGTATCCTCCACCGTGAGGACAATGCGATTGGGGCCGATTGAGTACTTGAGCCTGATGTTTTTTCTTATATCGTCGAGAGTCTCGCAGTGCCCGTGGATGATCGCGTTATTGATAGCTTCGTCCAGGGCCAGCCTGATCCAGAAGGTATCGTTTTCATGGTGCAGGTAAGGATTAGCCTGCCTGAGGAGCTCGTTCGTGGCCTCGTCCCTGTCGATTTCAGGGATGATGATCTCGCCCTGCCTGTCGTACTTATGGTGCTGCACGGGCGTGCCGTTGCTGTCGAGCAGACCGGCGATCTCCCTGGCGATCCGGGTAAGAAAAAGCTCCATCTCAAGGATGTCGTGCTCGTCGAGGACGATACCCCCATGACCGAGGACGAAGCCCATCAGGCCGGTAGGGTGATGCGCGCGGTCCTGTCGCACGAGAGGCATGATTGTAGGAAAGGGCCTGCTGGTCTCTACGCCGAGCTCGGAGACGATCTCGCGGGCGAGGTCGGACGGGAGGGCGAGCGGGTCGTCGCATCCGGCGGCAAGGCTTGCGATCGAGGCATCGGAGATGCTTATAGTGCGCGACTGCGGATCGGGGCGGTATCCACGGGAAGCCACAACGGTGAAGGCCGAGTCGTCCTCGAGAGCGATAAGGCAGTCGGCCATATGCAGGGTGCTCGCGAGCTGGTCGAGGGTTATTCGGAGCACATCGTCGAGCGATCCAAGAAAATGGATCGATCTGGCGATTTTCTCGAGGTGTGAGGCGTCTCCGTTGTGCTTGCCGGTTCCGGCAAGGGAGTGGACTCGCTCGAGGATTTCCCGGGTTCCGAAGGGCTTGAGCAGGTAATCCCTGGCTCCCGCACCCAGAGCCTTGCAGGCGACCTCGGGAGTCCTGTAATTGGCGGTTACGAGGATCTTGAGATTGTCCTCATTTTCAGACAGGCGCCTGATTTCCTCGGGCTTGAAAGCAGAGCCGTCGTGAAGATCGAGGATGGCAACTTCGGGACGGGCTTTCCGGATATCGGGAACAGCCTCGTCGACGGTGCGGCTCCAGGAGACGTCGAAGCCTTCAGCTTTGAGGATGCTTTGCAGGCATTCGGCGAAGTCCGGGTCTTGTTCTATTATGAGGATTCTGGACATAGGAAAAACAGGAAGATCGCTTCCGTCCCACAAATGCAAGGCAAGCTCGATTCCAAACCGTTATACAGGATGCACGTAGAACGAACGAGGTGGCCGGGGGACAGATCGCTCCCAATGCCGCGTGATGAGCGGGATTGCAGAAGCGCCGGGATTTAATTAATGATTAGGGGCAGACGGGGCGGCCGGATGGCCCATCGGGAGCGCGCTTCGGCAAGGACATGTTGTCCCGTTCAGGACACATTGCCCCGGATGGCGGGGACGGACGGCGATCCGGCTTTGAGATCAGTTAGCTCCCTTGCCCCAGCTATCGAGCTTGCGTTTGAGGGTTTTTCGGCTGATGCCGAGAAGGTCGGCGGCGTTCTTTTTATGCTGGTTGGTGAATTTGAGGGTGGCGAGAATGTGCTCTTTCTCAAGCTGGTCGAGGGGTACGGGTCGGAAGCCGCCGTTTCGGGAGGCGGGCACGCCCGACCGTGTGCCGGTGCGTATTTCCTCTGGAAGGTGCTTGACCTGGATCGTATCGATGTCCTCGAGAATGAGGATTCGCTCGATGACGTTGTCGATCTCCCTGACGTTGCCGGGCCAGTCGTAGGCTTTCATCAGCAGGGCGGCCTGGGGGTCGATCTGGCGGACGTTTCTGCCGAGGAGCTTGTTGTGGATGCGGATGAAGTGCTTGGCCAGAGCGATGACGTCATCGCCGCGGTCGCGTACCGGGGGGATGTGGAGCGGGACGACGTTGAGGCGATAG
>CAYLVL010000030.1:10155-13544 GCA_964387135.1 uncultured Planctomycetota bacterium | reverse complement strand
ACGGTCGTGCCTCGGAATGCGCACTTGCTGACGGTCGTGCCTCGGAATGCGCACTCCCTGACGGTCGTGCCTCTGTATCTGGTCGCTTGTGCTCCAACGCCGGGTGGCGCATACAAGCTGAGCCTCGCGTGCTTGTGTGCGATCTATGCCTTCAGAATCGGGTCCAGAACATCCGTCGCGGCGTCGAACCTTACCCTCCACGATTGCGACTTCGCATACTCCCTGTACCGATCCCCTTCCTTCTCCTTCAGGTTCTCATTGATGCACCTTGAGACAAGATGAACGAACTGGGTCGCATCCGATGCCAGCATCGCCGGACTTCCCAGCGACTCAAGCTCCTTCCATCCGGTGCTGACAACGGGCAGTCCCGCCGCCAGGAACTCGAAGAGCTTCAACGGCGAGACGCTCTCGACAAGCGGGGTGCGCTTGAACGGGATGATCCCGACATTCGCGTGGGTCAGGTATCGGGGAAGCTCATCGTATGGTCTCGGGCCGAGAATGCGGACATTCGGGAACGAGTTGACTGAGGACAGGTCGATGTCCCCGCGGCCGATCAGGACAATCGTCACATCATCGCGAGTTCGCGCCAGCAGCCTCAACCAGTCCGGCTCGAACCACTCCTCGATCGCACCGACATAAACCGCAATCGGACCTCCCAGGTCCCGGTATTCATCCGGTTTCTCGAACCGCCCCTGGAAATGCCCGATGTCCACCCCGTTCCTGAGAAGATGCAGCTTTGACCCGCAGCGTGGCCTGAGCCCTTCCTCGAGGGGCTGGGAAGTCACGAAGACAACGTCGGCTCGATCGATCAGCCTGCTTTCGATCGCCTGAAGGGCAGGCGGAGTGTTCTTGAATCGCATGTTGTCATCGGCGATCCTCACCGCAATCGCCTTCGCGTCCGCGACATCCGCCACCGCATGCATCGATGTATCGGTGATCCAGACAAGATCGGGTCTCTCGAAACCGGTTCTTCTTAACGACTCGGGAAGTGTCGGGCGAAAATACCTGTGAGTGCTCTCCAGAACGCTGGATGACGAAAGAAGGGGAGCATTCAGGAACGGAAGAAGGGTGTATGGGATATACTCAATCGGGCCGTTCCTGTGCCTTTGCGGAACCGTCCGAGCGCGTTTCACCCGCTCCCTGTTTGCCTTTTTCAGACTGTGAAAGGGGCTGACCGGATGGCTGATCCACAGAACTTCCCATCCATGCTCCAGGAACATGCGTGCGTAATGGTGATTTCCGAGCCGGAAATGGGTTTTCCAGGGATGGTATTCGCAGATGATTACCTTCATGCCCGATCGGACGCGCCTCCGGTCGATAGTGCGCCGCGAAAGATGAATTTGCCCCTGAGCTCGTCTCCCGGCGGTCTGAATCTCAGCGTGATGTTGGGAACCTCGACCCCGTACTCCGGCGCGTACATGGTCTTCTCGAACTCCACCGTCCAGCCCGGATAGAAAAGCACTTCCGCCACCATCTCTCCCGATTCATCAAGAACCTGGAGATAACCCGATCCTCTCTCTACGGCTGCCAGACCCGGAGCAAGAGGGAAGTTCCACACGACCTGATGTTTGAGCTCTTCGGGGACTTCCGCTTCGTCATCGATCTCGAACTGCCTGCGATTTCGGGCGTGGGTGATACGTCTTGTGATTCGAACACTATCGCCCGACCATTTCCCGTAACCGCTCATCGTCCCTTTAATCAAGGAGTATTCCTCGTCGGCCCTGAGTATTGCAGGCTTTGTCTCGACTTCCTGCGGCAACGCAAACGGGTTCCCCTCGACGAACCGGTTCTGCTCGAAGTCGCCGATCGAGACGGTCGCGTGGGATACGGTCGCGCGATAGCTGTTCCTCTTGCCAGGATCGGATGTGTAGACGGCCGTTCCGGGATCGACGACCACCGGTTTCCCGCTGAACCAGATCGTGATTGCCAACTGGTCGTTGTGAGCGTGACCGCCGTTACCTTCCTGGCCCACGCTTCCAAGCCTGAATGTCAGGAGATCGCGTCCGGACCTCGACCGCATGCACCACACGCCGCCGTCGGGATACGAAGCGGTCAGCGGACGGTCGGTCGAGGATAGTGAATCAAACCGGTGCACGGCTTCGGATCCGAGAAACCACAATATCTCCGGCGATGCCTCAAGTCCGGGGGTTTTGAGAGCCGGATCGTCCAGATAGGCTGACGCCAGTGCCTGAAGGTAGTCGATTCTCGCAACGGGTCTTGGCTGTAAAGAGAAAAGCAGTCCTGAGTCGTTGTCGCCTATGAGCGGGAATGATCCATCGGGCAGGCTGATATCACGTGTGAACGCTGCCATTTTCCTGAGAATCTCCCGGTAGCTGTCGTCGACGGGGAATCCCGCCCGGTCCAGGAAGATCGCCGGGACGAGCAGCAGTTCGAGCACGAGACGATGGTATGCAGTCGATGCCTCGAAATCGCAGCCGTCCGGATACACCTGTTCCTTTATCTCGCTATGGAGTTCATCACGCGCGAAGGAGCGCCACTGCTCCGCTTCCGGAACCGTCGGAGCCATCAGGCACGAAAGGATCGCCAATCCGGCTATGTCCGCAAGATAGTGATTACTCGTGAGTTCATCCGACCATTCGAGATGGCCCGATATGAAACGCCCGTGCGCAATCAGGCTCGAAACCAGTTCGACCGCGAAGTCTGCATCGATGTACCTCTCGGCGACGAGAGCGAACGCATATGACAGGTTGGCCGCCCTGATCGCAATGTCCATCGTGCATGCCCAATTTGGGCCGAAACCCGCCGGATTCGACCTGATCCAGTCCTGCGCCTGATCCACCAGGGCGAACAGGTATTTCCTCTCTCCGGTCAATCGACATGCCAGGGCCAGTCGCGGCAGGTGCTGAAGCCGCGACAACTCCCACGGGTACTTGATGTCGTAACCGCCGGACGGATTTGAATGACGCACTCTCGCGTGGAATTCACCGGCGTCGAACTCGTGATCATTGGCCGGATCATAGTGCCATCGGATGCCCGATGAATAGTCGAGCTCCTTTCCCAGGACCCTGAACTTCCTCTCACAAAGAAGATCAGCGTCGCGGACCAGGATATCCATCGCCTCATGGTGTTTCTCGCGAGCGATATCGAATGCAGAATCCGCCATCCCGCCTGCCTCGGCCATGCCCTTGAGCACACTAATGGCTGCGTCGGCGGGGGTCAGGGAGCGGGGGTGAACGAGCGCCGGAAGCCTGGAAGGCGTGATTTCATGGAGGCCGGACCTGAACGCCCATTCCTCCATCGTCCTGCCGAGGATGCCTGCGGCCCATCGCGTGGCTTTCGATGGGATCTCGCCAGGCGGAGTATATTTCAATGCGTCCCGGACTTTCATCGAGGATTCCGATGTAACTATACCAGAGGCAGGGGATATC
>CAYLVL010000030.1:0-10145 GCA_964387135.1 uncultured Planctomycetota bacterium | reverse complement strand
GGATATCTTCCTGGTCCGGTGGGTGAAAACGTATCTCCGCTGTATTCCCAAGCGTGATCAATGCGTAATTTCGATTTCCGACCAATCCTTCCGCTGAATGGAACATTAAGTCATGAATTTGCCATCTTCAGGTCTTGACTTTGACTCTCCGGGGCAATATATTGACCGCACGGTCATTTGCGTACCCCTGTGTTCTTAACTCTAAGAGCCTGGAGAAATCGATGTGAACGATCAGCAAACCCAGTTGTCACGCAAGGAGCGTGAAGAGGCTTTCCGCCGCGACCTCGTTCTGGACGTCGCGGAGAGGCTGTTCGCCGAGAAGGGATTCGACGGCACGACGGTGGCCGACATTGCCGAGCGATCCGAACTGGCCAAGGGCAGCCTCTACCATCTCTTCCAGAGCAAGGACGACATTATCGCGGCCCTTATCCACAGGAAGATGGGTCAGATCATAGGCCAGCTTGAGCAGGCGCTCGGCGCGCCAGTGAGTCCCCGGGAGAAAATCCGCCGGATTTTCCAGTTGAAACTCAGGACAGTCTGGGAAAGTCGCCATTTCGCGCGAATCTTCCTTCATGAGCTGAGAGGCTTCCACTGGCGGATGGACTATCCCCTCCTGGAAACCTACAGAAACGAGATGGAAGAGGCAAGACGAAGAATCGAAATGGCACTTGCGGAAGGTCAGAAAGCCGGGGAGTTTCGGGACGATCTCCCGGCTTCGACACTTCTTGCCGCCATGGAGGGTTTCTCCAACGCTATCATCTATTTCTGGCTGAAATCGGACGAGGAGTTCGATCTCGACAAAGCTGTAAGCCAGGCGGAAGCCCTTTTCCTTAATGGCGTGAGCCCCAGAGAAGGGGGTGAGCGGCAATGAGAGCTGCATTCCATGGAATACGTGTATGTATCTTGCCTGTGTTGATAGGCGTGGTTATGGCGATTCAATCCTCTGCGCACGCCCGGACGAATCTCCTTGTCGCGATGGCCGAGACGGAAGATCATCAGGCCATTGATGTGTCGAGCGCCGTCGAGGAGCAGATCGATCCCGAATCGATGCTTCCCGAATTGACGCTTGGGGAAGCGACCGACATGGCTCTGGCGAACAACCATGCCCTTGCCATGGCGAGGCAGGCGATTGAAATCGCGAGGGCCCAGGGTCGCAGCGCACTATCCCAGTTCCTTCCCGATCTATCGACAACCTACGCTTACACGCGTCTTGGCGCGGCATCGGTTATATCGGTTCCGAATGTCGGCGAGTACGTATTGCAGCCCGCCGGCTCGTCATACTGGGCCTTGATGTTCAGCTATCGGTACTACACTGCCGGTCGGCGTGAATCGGTGGAGAGGGCGAGCGAAGCGGGGGCGGAAGCCGCGCGATACCAGGCCGATCAGGCCGAAATGCTTATAAGGCTCGGTGTGATGCAGGCCTACACCGGAATCCTGGAAGCGCAGGCCGGTCTTGATGCTGCAAGAAAATCGCTCGATCATCTCGATGAAGTGCTTCGATCCGCCCAGGCGAACTACGAAGCCGGATACCTTCCGCTGAGCGACCTGCTTGCCGTCGAAGTAGCTCAATTGCAGATGCAGCAGACGGTGAGGCAGCTGGAAAGCGGACTCGAAATGGCCCGATCCGCCCTGTCGGTGCTGATAGGAGCCGACATCAGGGATCGATGGGCACTCGTTCCGGTGGCGTATCCGGAGGAAGAGATCCCATACACACTTGATAGCCTCTGGGAATGGGCGCTCGAATGGCGTCCGGATCTCAGGTCGATCGACTCCCAGCGCGAATCGCTGGAAGCGCAGATATCTGCGATCGCGAGCGCGCGCAGGCCGATTGTGAGCTTTGACGCCGAGTATTCGATTTCGGGGGAGGACCTTTTCCCTTCGGGCCAGGAGAAGCTCCAGGGCATGATCAGCGTCTATTGGGATGTGCATGACTTCGGCAGGACCGACGACCTTGTTGCACCATACGAGGAACAGATTGATTTGCTGGATATACAGAGAGCTGAGCTTGAAGGCCAGATCATGCAGGAAGTCGAGTCGCATTTCCTGAACGTGCAGACCCAGCTCGGCAACCTGGAGGTCAGCCGCATCGCGCTGGTTCAGGCGGAGGAAGCCTTCAGGGTCGCCAGGCGAAGACAGGAGGAAGGTCTCGGGCGGATGATCGAGGTTCTCGACGCGGAAGCGACGCTCGCGAGAACCGAGGCGAATCACGCGCACATTCTGTACGAGTACTACAGGGCGCTGACGTCCCTGGCAGTATCGACCGGATTGTCCGTCGACGATCTGGTCGCACTCATCATTGCAGGATCGGAGGATCAGCAGTAATGTCCCGGACAAGATTAACAATTGAGATATTCATGCTTCTGGCGCTGATCGCAGCGCTCCCGGCGTGCCGGCGCGGAACCGAAGATGAAGCGCGGGAGATTCCCTCGGTGTCCGTTGTTGTCCGCAACCCGGATGTCGGGACCATCACCTCGTGGCATCGCACAACCTGCGAGCTTAGCAGTCCGCTGGAATCCAGGCTCTCATTCCCGCAGGGCGGGAGGATAGTGGAGCTCATGGCGGATGAGGGCGACCGGGTGAACGCCGGGCAGATCCTCGGCACGACCGACACATCGACCCTTCAGGCTCAGTACCAGGCGGCAAGAAGCCAGGTCGAGGCGCTGGAGAGCCAGGCGAGAGCGGCGGATGTCGGTGTCGATGTGGCCCGGACCCGGGTCGAGCAGGCGCGAGCGGCGTTCGAGCAGGCTGAAGCCGACTATGAAAGGTTCAAGAGGTTGCTTGACGACGGTGTCGCGACGCAGTCCGAGTTCGAGCAGATGGAGCTTCGGTACGAGACATCGCGGCTCAATCTCGAAGCGGCGCAGGACGGCGTGACCGCGGCTCAGGCACAGGCGGACGCGGCTCATGGCGGCATCCAGGCGGCTAGAGACCAGGCCGCGCAGGTGTCGGAGCTGATATCCGACGGAACTCTGCGGGCGCCGTATGACGGCTATATCACAGCGCGCTGGTACGATCCCGGCACCGTCGTGGGGCCGGGCACTCCGGTGTTCAAGCTCATCGCGGACAGTGATTCGGAATCAGACACGCTCGAGGTCGGGTTCAATCTGCCGGAGACCGTCGTTCAAAATATTTATCGGGGCATGGAGGTCTATCTCCATGTCGAATCATGCGATGACGATATCGTAACGACAATCCAGCGCATAAATCCGGAAGTCGACACAGAGTCGAGAATGGTGGGGGTGATTTGCACGATAAGCGATGTCGGCGAATCGTGCCTGCTGCCCGGCATGTTCGGCACGATACGGATACCGCTTGAAATTCACGAAGATGCGCTGCTGATCCCCGAGGACGCGGTCCTGGAAACCGCGGAGAGGAGCATTGTCTATATCGCGGACGGAGACACGGCATACAGGCGCGAAGTGACCGTTGGTCTTCGTGAAGAGGGAATGGTGGAAATCACCGAAGGTCTGAGCCCGACCGACGAAGTGGTTGTGGTCGGGAGCAGATTCCTCAAGGACGGCTCCCCGATCCAGAGAATGCGCGAGGCCCGACCGACTGAGGGCAATGGAGAATCGGAAACGGGGGGCGAGAGCTAGATGTTTCTTTCCGACTTGACCATAGCCCGACCGGTCGGGGCGATCATGGTCACCATCGCCCTGATCGTCTTCGGCCTGATTTCCTACAGCAGGCTCGGCATCGAGGATGATCCCGACGTCGAGTTTCCATTCATATCCATCTACACTGTTTTCCCCGGCGCCGACCCGGAGACGGTTGAGTTGGAAATAACCGACACGATCGAGGATGAGATTGCCACTGTCTCCGGCATCAAGAACATCTACAGCGCGTCCGCCGAAAACGTCAGCCTGATCTGGATCGAGTTCGAACTCGAAGTCGATGCGGACATCGCGGCGCAGGATGTCCGCGACAGCATAGCGAGAATTCAGTCGGCTCTGCCGGACGGGGCCGAGACACCGATCGTGGCCAAGGAGCAGGTCCATGCCGCACCGATACTGGAAATCGCAATCGGCGGGGATGTCGATCCCAGGGACATTGCAGGCTTCGTCGAGGACTACGTAAGGCCGCGAATAGAGAGCATTGAAGGAGTAGGCGCGGTCAACGTGTACGGTCTCCGCGACAGAGAGGTCCGGATCTGGCTCGACTTCGACCGCATGAACGCCTACAACGTGAGCGTCCAGGAGATTGTCGGAGCCATCCGGTCCGGTCATGTCGAGGTGCCCGGCGGACGTGTCGAAACCGGAGAGAGAGAATATATCGTTGTAACCTCCGGAGAGCTGGAGTCCATCGAGGCGTTCAACGATCTCATCGTCGCTTCCAGGAACGGATCGCTCATAAGGCTCGGGGATGTTGCGGAAGTCGAGGACGGACTCGAGGACCTGCGAAGCCTGGCATTGCTGAACGGGGAACCGGCAGTAGGCCTTAGCATCGTCAAGAGGAAAGGGGCGAATACCGTCGAGGTCGCCGACAGGGTCTACGAGATAATCGATGAAATCAGGTCGCTCGCTCCGCCGGCGCTGACCATGTCGATTCCCCGCGACTACTCGGTCTTCACCCGCGACAGCCTGCACCAGGTCCAGAACCACCTGTATGGCGGAGGATTGATGGCGATTATCATCGTGCTCCTCTTCCTCGGGAGCTTTCGCACCACGCTGATAGCGGGTGTCTCCATCCCCACGAGCATTATCACGACTTACATTTTCGTCTACGCGTTCGGCTTCACGCTGAACAACGTGACGATGCTGGCGTTCACTCTGATGGTCGGGATGCTCATCGACGACGCGATTGTTGTCGTTGAGAACATCTACCGTCACACCGAGATGGGTAAGAGCCCCTTCCAGGCAGCGAAGGAGGGGGCGCGGGAAGTCGCCATGGCGGTTCTTGCCACCACCCTGACCATTGTTGCCGTCTTCGTGCCCGTGGCGTTCATGAGCGGCATCGTGGGACGCTACATGTACCAGTACGGGATCACAGTGGCGACGGGCAGCATCGTCAGCTACTTCGTGGCGATCTCCCTCGCTCCCATGCTGGCGAGCAGGTTTCTGAAAAAGGGCGGCGGCAAGGAGAACTTCATCCTGTTCACATGGTTCGACAGAGGCTTTGAAAGCCTGGAGCGTGGCTACCGCACTCTCATCGGAGCGGCGCTCAGGCGCAAGGGAGTGACCATACTGATAGCCTTCGTCGCAATGATCGCCGCGCTGATCCTCTTCGGAATGACCAAGCAGGAGTTCTTCCCCAATCTGGACATGTCCTCGACCGAGATTTCCATCGAGATGCCGGTTGGCACATCTCTACAGACGCTCATCGAGTTCACCAGGCCGATTGAGGAAGTTGTCATGGAGATCCCGGAGGTCGAGAACGTGTTCACGACCCTGGGCGGCGGAAGACTTGCACAGCAGAATCTGGGCAGCATTTATGTCGATCTGGTGGACAAGACCGAACGAGAAAGGACGGTCTGGGAGATAGAGGACGAAATCAGGGCGAAACTGGAGGGGATTCCCGGCGCGAAGATTGTCGTCGGAGCGTCGATAGGATTCGGCAGCGCTTACGAATTCAGCATTTTGCTGACAGGCACCGACAACGATGCCCTCAACGAACTGGCCGACCGGCTCGCCGACACAATGGCGCAGAATCCGATTTTCCGGGAGGTCAATATCAGCACGAGCGAAGGAAAGCCGGAAGCGAGGATCGTGATCGATCGAGATCGCGCGGCAGATCTGGGAGTCGATGCGGCGACCATCGGCTCGACTTTGAGACTCCTTGTCAGCGGCGAGGATTCGATCGCCACCTTCATGGAGGAGGGACGTCAATACGATGTCAAGGTGCGACTCGAGGAGCCTTACCGAAATCGTCCCGAGGACCTGGAGAATCTTGTCGTTTATAACTCGCGACACGATCCGGTAGAGGTTTCGAGCTTCGCTTCCGTGGAGATCGCATCGAGCGCGGCGCAGATAGAGCATACCAATAAGCTCCGAAGCATAAGCGTAGAAGCCAACCTGAATGATGGATACACCCTCGGCGATGCATCGAGCTACGCGCAGGAGCTGCTGCCGACAATCACCCCGCCCGGCATCAACGCCAAGGTCGCGGGAATCGCCGAGTTCATGGCCGAGACATTCGAGTCCATCGGATTCGCCCTGATTCTCGCCATAGTTCTCATCTACGTTGTGCTTGCCGCGCAGTTCAACCACTTCGTGCATCCTCTCACGATCATGGTGAGCCTGCCGCTTTCGTTCATTGGAGCGTTCGGGCTTCTGTTCCTCACGAACATGACCACGAACATGTTCAGCCTGATCGGGATCATCATGCTGATGGGCCTTGTCACCAAGAACGCCATTCTCGTGATCGAATTCACCAACCAGTTGCGCGAGCGGGGCATGGAGAGAGATGAAGCGCTGCTGACAGCCGGACCAATCAGGCTGAGGCCGGTAGTCATGACGGCCCTGTCGACGATCGGCGGGATGCTGCCGGTCGCGTTGATGCTCGGAGGCGGCGCGGGAGTCGAGGTCAGGGCGCCGATGGCGGTAGCGGTAATCGGGGGCCTGCTGGCAAGCACTCTGCTGACGCTGGTGGTCGTGCCGGTCGTCTACTCTCTGTTCGACTCGGCGACCGAGTGGCTGCTCAGGCACACCGGCGGGATCAAGAAGGAGCTCCCAACCGAAGTCCAGTTTCCGAAAGACCAGGTATGAGTTGATCCCACATCGCAGATGCGGACCTACCGAGCTTCGGCCCGGGGACTTCCCGAATGCCAGTGCAATGGATGCTGCATAATGTCAACATCTACCAGTCCGGGGGGGCTGCGAACTTGTAGATCCTCGACTGCATCTGGTTGCACGTGGCCCAGAGCGTCCCGTCCGACTGCAGATCGCCCCTGCACGGTCCGTAGTACGATGCGCCGTACTCGTACGTTACCTTCTCATCCAGATCGGCCGAATACCTCGCGAAGTGCCATGCGAGGTACTCGTTCGATTCGTTCGTTTCACCTGAATAGAGCACCACGCGGCAGTCGGGATCGGCAAGGTCGATATCGATGCCCACCCGGAACGCGAGGTAGTTCCCCGGATCGACCTCGAAGACCTCGGTATCCTCGAACAGCTTCTCGCTTTCAAGACTCAACGCATAGAGCTGACCGCCGTCGGATACGTCCCTGTCGGTTATGAAAAGCAGAAGCGCATCGAGCTCGGGATCGTACACCATCTCCCTCAGAACTCCGAGGCCGATGGACGGGATCGTGCCCGGAATCATCGTGAACTCAAGGCTGCACGAGTAGCCATTCGACTTGTCCCACCGATAGAAGGTGCCGTTTCCATTGTAGGTGATCATGTCGCCTTCATCCGTGAAGCACAGATGATAAAGCGGCCTGCCGTCGGCCTTCCCGAGGTCCTGGGGATTTGAGAAATCGGAGCCGTCCCAGTCGATCAGCTTGAGTCCGTAACCCGGCGTGGGGCTGCCGCTTCCGAAGTTGTTGTAGGCTATCCTGTCGATTCCGTCCACGGTGATGGAGTCGACCCACATCGCCTGATCGTTGTTGCAGTAGATCAGGTCGCCCGTATCGTAGGACGCCACCGGGCCGGTCATGGGATTTGCGGCGTTGTAAATGTTGATGTGGTTCCCGTCCGAGCTCCTTGCGATTATTCTCTGGACCGGGTCCTGCCTCGTGACGAGAATGCCACGCCAGGGATGGCATCCGGGGACATAGCTGTAGTATTGATCCAGCTCGAATCCGACATCCCCGAAATCGCACATCTCCTCGAGGATCGTGAAGTAGTCGTCGCTGTCGTCCTGCAATCCGCCGCCCGATTCCTCGATCCTCACCTTCACCGTGTCCGACGGATCGTTCGGGACAATCCACGTGTAGCTGCCGGTGTTCGGCGCTCCCATGATGATCGTGTTGATGTCGGATACGAAACCGTCCTTCGAGTAGTAGAGGTCAACGAAATCGGCGTCGCATTGCGAGGTCCACGTGATATCCTGCTCCTCTCCGGCAGTCCATTCCTCGCCGCCGTTCGGGACGGTAAGGACGAGGCTCTCGCTTCCGACCGCGGCTGTGTAGATGAAGTAACCGGTATGCGGCTCGCCCGGCAGGAGTCCCCAGTAGCCGGACTCATCCGACTCGATTCCGATGAGGATGTCGACAGTTGATCCATGGGGAGTGGCGCTTTCAATATCGATTTGATAGGTGCTGTAGCCCGGACCTCCGCCGGTCGGGGAGGTGCCCGGTACCTTATCGAACACGCCGGGGCAGTCGGCCCAGACTGTGTTGAGGTGGGCGTTATGATGATCCCATGCATCGATTTCCAGAAGAAGTCCGCCGCCGCCTTCGCTCCCGTCGAACCAGAGTGTGTTCTCGATCTCGGTCACCGAGATCGCCCATGCCTCGGCTCGATTCGCTTCCGGCGGGAAATCCTCGACATCGAAAGGTGCCTGCCCCTCCGGCGGTTCCCAGCTTGCGTCTACCGCGTAGTTGAAGACAATGCCGCCGGAGAAATCGATCGTGTAATGCCTCGTGTTGGCGTGACCGTGCCTGAACACGACGCGGTTGGTGGCGCCGAGCCCGAGGATGCCCGCCTCAGGTTCGAGGTCGTCCGCGAAGAGCTTATAGGCGTTCAGGGTGCAGTTGTAATGAGCCGATGAATAGGGATTTCCCAGAAGACCGTCCTTGTATCGGAGAATGGTTCCGTTCTGCGGGAATTCAGTGGGATTCCACCAGCGGATGAGCCCGTCGGCATTCAGCAGCCTTGAATCACCAGGTCCTGCGGCTATCAGCCGCTCATCCTCGAATCCGATCCAGTTCCCGCCGGTAATCAGGATCCCCGCAACATCGAAACCCGTATACTGGCTCAATCCCGGAAACGGGTGAATGAGCGACACGTCCACGTCGCAGACGGTCCCGTTGAATGAGAGATTCGATATGCTCAATCTCACGCCCGCGGGCGGCTCGAGGAATGGAAGCACGTTCGCGTGGAAGCTCGCGCCCCGAAGCGGGATAACCTCAAGCGAACCCGCATGGGGATCGGCGACGAAGCTCCAGATACCCCAAAGACAGTGAGATGAGCCTCCTTCGGTAATTCGTGTCGGGGATGCGGCGGGTGTCGTTGGATTATCTGCGACATTGCCGGCGCAACCCAGAGCCAGGGTAATCAGCATTGTTACCGCTATTACCGAATACCGCATAGCTGTTACCTCCAAGGGTATTACGGATGACACCGCACACAAGATACTGATGTATTATAGCATTAAATTGATCGGCAGTCAGGGCTGTCGCGGTCCTGAGAAGCCGCATGCGGATCGTGAAAATCCCGCCGCGGATGATTTTACTGCATTCCCGGAGTGCCCACAGGTCGCGAGGAAATTAGTATAATCCTGTCATGCAGGGAGCCCGAGACATAGAGCGGGAACAGATCCCGAGGGATCCTTATCGCTGGATTCCGTGGATTCTCGTTCCTCTGATGTTCCTCATCTACGCGTCCGCGCCGACTCGCAAGTTCTACTTCGACGGCGTTGTCTTCGCGTCGATCATCGAGCATGGGCCTTACGCCGCGCTCTTCAATCCCCATCATCTTCTCTACACGTGGCTTTTCAGTCTGGTCGAGAAATCCATTGAGGCAATGCTGGGCCGGGAAGTCCTGGCGCTGTATGTCATGCAGTGGGGGAACATCATTCTTGGCGCGCTGGGGGTCGGGCTGATCTGGAAGGTTATCGCGAAGCTGGTTGACGATCGCGGTCTTGTGCTTCTTGTCACGCTGCTCGGCTGCTTCAGCTTCACTTACTGGCATTACGTCACCGATGCTGATGTCTACATCATTTCCACGCTTTTCCTTCTTCTTGCGGCCGACCGCCTGGCCGCCATAGTACGGCATCGCCCTCCCCGTCCCGGCGACTTCATCTGGATCGGCGTCATGCATGCGGCGAGCATCCTGTTCCATCAGCTCAATATTTTCTGGGTGGTTTGCATCGTCTGCTGTCTGACTTTCGGCATACCTCCCGGGCCGGGAAGAGAAAGATGGAGGTGGTGGTGGATCTATTTCGCCGGCATGGCGGCGCCGGTAGCCCTGGCTTATCTCAGCATCGGCATTCTCGTGCTAGGACACACCGACTTGGGCGCGTTTCTCTTCTGGATCACGGAATAC
>CAYLVL010000029.1:0-13766 GCA_964387135.1 uncultured Planctomycetota bacterium | reverse complement strand
TCCGAACAACTGCCTCAACGGAACCATCGCCACAATGTTGACCGTCCCGTCGCCTCGCGTCTCGACCCGCTCGATCATCCCCTGACGGCTGCTCAGATCGCCGCTTATCGCGCCCAGGTACTCTTCCGGGCTGTCGATGTCGACTTTCATGACAGGCTCGAGGAGTATCGGCCTCGCCAGCTTGACCGCCTTCTCAACCGCGATCGATCCGGCTATCTCGAACGCGAGCGAGCTTGAATCGACCTCGTGAAAATCCCCGCCGACGAGCCTGACGAGAATATCGACCGCCGGATAACCGGCGAGTATCCCGCTTTGGAGCTTGTCCATTACGCCTTTCTCCACGGACGGGATGAATTCCTTCGGGACCTTGTCGCCGCCGACCTTCGCCTCGAAGGCGTTACCCTTACCGCGCTCTCTAGGCTCGATTTCAAGCTCCACTCTCGCGTACATCCCTCGCCCGCCCGTCTGACGTATGTACTTGTCGCCGACCTGGGCCGAACGGAGAATGGTTTCCTTGTAGGCCACCTGGGGGGTGCCTACATGTGCCTCGACTCCGAACTCCCTCAGCAGCCGATCGACGATGATCTCAAGGTGCAACTCGCCCATGCCGCTGATTACCGTCTGACCCGTTTCCTCAAGCACCGAGGTCTTGAACGTCGGATCCTCGTCGGCAAGTCGCCTGAGTGACTCATCGAGCTTGATGCTCTCCGCCTGGGTCTTCGGCTCGATGGCGATCGTTATCACCGGCTCGGGGAGATACATGCTCTCGAGCGCGATCGGCTTCTTCTGATCGCAGAGCGTATCGCCGGTCGTCGTCAGTTTGAGACCGACCAGCGCTCCCAGCTCGCCCGCGCGAAGCTGATCGACCGGCTCGCGCTTGTTGGCGTGCATGATCAGTATGCCGTTCGCTCTCTCGCGCTTCCCGAGTCGCGGATTCAGTGCCACCTGGCCCTTCTTGAGCGTGCCGGAATATACCCGGGCATAGACCAGGCGTCCGACGTGGGGATCACTCGCCACCTTGAACGCCAGCGCCGCCAACGGTTCCTCGGGATCGGCCCTGCGAATCTGCTCCGTGCCGGTATTCGGGTGATGCCCTTTCACCGGGGGAACGTCGAGCGGGCTCGGGCAATAGTCCACTACTCCGTCAAGAAGCGTCTGGATTCCCTTGTTCCGAAACGCGCTCCCGCACAAAACCGGCACAAACGTGCCTTCTATCGTCCCCTTGCGGATCGCCGCCTTCAGGGTTTTCGGGCTGACATCCCCCGAGAAATACTCCTCCATGAGCTCCTCGGAGACCTTGCTCGCCGTGTCGATCAGCTTCTCGCGATACTCCTCCGCCGCCTGCTTAAGGTCGGCGGGTATCGGTCCGCGCTCGATCTCCACGCCCGCTTCGTCGACCCACCTGACGGCTTCCAGGGTGACCAGGTCGATGATGCCTTCAAAGGACGACTCGCTGCCGATCGGGAGCTGAAGCACGACGGGCACGGCTCTCAGCCGCTTCCTGATCGCTTCCACGACCCCGAAGAAGTTGGCGCCCACCCGGTCCATCTTGTTGATGAAACACAGGCGGGGGACGTTGTACCGCTCGGCCTGCCGCCAGACCGTCTCCGACTGGCTCTGGACCCCTCCGACAGCGCAAAACAGTGCAATAACGCTGTCGAGGACCCTCAGCGAGCGCTCCACTTCCATGGTGAAGTCGACGTGGCCGGGGGTATCAATGATGTTGATACGGTGCCCGGACCATTCACAGTAGGTGGCGGCCGACGTGATGGTGATGCCTCGCTCCCGCTCCTGGGTCATCCAGTCGGTCTGGGTGGTGCCCTCGTGGACCTCGCCGACCTTGTGGATCCTGTGAGCGTAAAACAGTATCCGCTCCGTCGCCGTCGTCTTCCCGGCGTCTACATGCGCCGCAATGCCAATGTTCCGAATCCTGGCCAGTTCGTAACCCATCGCCCCACCTCACACGTGTCACTGGCACCCCGATGTTCGGGGTGAGCCGGTGGAAGTATGCTTGGGAGCGATTTTCATCGCCAGGTGTCCCCGCCCGGGGATTCCTATTACAGCAGTGATTGCCGTCTTCACTCGCAGCCTGCGGGCCTACACACGGTAGTGCGCGAACGCCCGGTTGGCTTCCGCCATGCGATGCGTGTCGTCCTTTTTCTTGATCGTCGCCCCGGTGCCCGATGCGGCGTCAACCAGCTCCAGCGCCAGCTTCTCCTTCATCGGACGGCCCTTGCGCGACCTCGCGTACTGGATAAGCCATCGCATCGCATGCTCCATCTGCTTCGCGGGCTTGATGTCGATCGGAACCTGGTAGGTCGAGCCGCCGACCCTGCGGCTTCGAACCTGCACGTGAGGCCTGGCATTCTCCAGGGCCTTCCTGAAGACCTCGATGCCCTCCTCGCCGGTCTTCTCCTTGATCATCTCGAGAGCCCCGTAAAAAATGCTCTCCGCGACCGTCTTCTTCCCGCGCCACATCAGCTTGTGAATGAAGCGCGTGACATCCTTGTCGTTGTAGACCGGGTCGGGCAATATCTCGCGTTTCGGCGGTTTCTTTCCTCTCATCGTTCCTTTTCCGTTATCAGCCCTATTCAAACGATCGACCCGACTGCTTTACTGGCAAGTCGGGTCGCACGGTAGCGCCGAAGGCGCCATTGGCGAGTCGTGGTTGGTCTCCTGTGCTCCCTTGACTTCCGGGAGCAGGCCCCTGCGACCCTGTATCTTGAGCAATTTATTGTTTCTTTATCCTTATTATATAGTCCTAGCTCTTCGGGCGCTTTGTTCCGTACTTGCTTCGTCCGCGCCTACGGTTCTCGACCCCAGCCGTGTCCAGCGTGCCCCTCAGTATGTGATATCGAACGCCGCCCAGGTCCTTCACTCTTCCTCCACGGATCAGCACAACCGAGTGCTCCTGGAGGTTGTGTCCGATCCCCGGGATGTAGGCCGTGACCTCGATGCCGTTTGTCAGGCGTACGCGAGCCACTTTCCTGAGCGCCGAGTTCGGCTTCTTGGGCGTTACGGTCCAGACACGCGTGCAGACACCGCGTTTCTGGGGGTTGCCCTTCAACGCCGGCGCCTTGCATTTCTTCGTGACTTTCTTGCGCCCTTGACGTACCAGTTGGTTGATTGTAGGCATAATACAGCCGCAATGCGCCCTTGAGGCGCAAAAAAGGAATCTAACATAGTTTCTTTAACGCGTCAAGCGTTTTGCAGAAAAAATCCGTTTCTCTGCACTTCTGCATTCCGACAATCCGGGGCTTCGTGCATGCCCGGCTTCTGCCTTCAGGCAGCAGCCAAACAGAAACCGGGCAACCGTGGCTTCCGGATCCCATTCGTTCATGCCCCCCGCAAATTGTGGGTGAGATACAGATTACCCGGCCTGCTACTTGCTCTCGGAGCCGACTTTCGTGAAGAAGGTGAGAGCGATCACCCCCGCTATGCCCACGATGATGTAAATGATCTTGGGTCCCAGCGGAGTGGCCCCGACCTGTCCACCGAGTATCAGCTTCACAAGGTCGATGTTGAGCAAGCCGATCAGCCCCCAGTTCAGGGCACCGATGATAACCAGAATCAGGGCAATGATGTTCACTACCTTCATGGTGGGTGGTCCTCCTCGAATTACCCCTTAAGCTTCCGTATCGGTCTTAAAGGGCTTTTTGCTTGCGAAAAGTGTATATGCCGATATCGCCGCCTGTCAACAGAAACGGCCGGATATTGCTTCCTTCCATTTGCGCGAAATTATCCGGGATAAAATCCGGCCGGTCTGACCCGCCCGCTTGCCTACGCGTGCGACCCAGATACTTCTTGATTTCCTTGAAAAAACTGGCTGCCGGAGCAGCCCGAGTGTCAATACCTTGTGACGAAAACGGACTTCCCTACTCCTCGCTGAACCATGGCAGCGCGAAGTAGGTGTTCCAGTCCCAGCCCGACGTGTCGATCCGAACCCACTTCAGCTCTATCGGTGGCGGGTCGAGGATCGCCATCAGGTCCGGCGTCTTCCTCTCGAGCCATGTCTGACCGGGAACTTTCTCCTGCTGATGGTAAGTCACGTACCACGGCGTCGAGAGGTCCCACTGCCACTGGTTGCCCGGATCGCTGGTGAACATGTCGTACCCGAACCAGGCCTGCTTCCAGTATGGAGGGGTTCCGGTGCCGTCGTCATACACGATCCGTACCGCCATGTCCATCTCGCCGCTCATCCAGCCGTCACCCTGGAGCGTTGCCGACACGATGTAGAAGAAGAAATTGAAATAGAGTTCATCGTACTCGGTAACGTCGTAATCCAGCGTCTGCCGGGCGTAGCAGATGGACCCGTCATTGTTGCTTCCCGTGCGAAGGAAGTGGACCTTCCACTTGAAGATGTCTTCCGGCTCGATGGTCTCGGTCTTGTTCCCGTATGAGCCGCCGTGCCCGTGAATCCACGGATCCCAGTCGCCGTCCCAGAAATTGCCGTTCTCGATGATCGGCAGCGGATCGATCATCCGAACCTCGGTCGCATCAATGTCGCAGCCCGTGCCTGTTACACGCAGTATCGCGCTGTAAATGTCGGCAACATCGTAGGCGTGCGTCGTGTCGCCGATTGTCGGATGCTCGTAATCCCAGATGCAGTCGCCGTCGAAGTCCCACTCGTACAGATCGATAACGCCCGTCGAGCCCGAGCCTTCAAAATCACCTTCGAAGTTGATGAAGCCGATGGTAGGACAGATGTACGCGTTGGCGGTCGGTGGTGTGAACGTCCCGACGTGCACCGTCAGGCGCTCAGCCGGATCGAGAGTGTCCGCAGCTCCCAGCACGTCTCTCACCTGTAGATTGACTATGTACTCGCCGTCAGTCGTGTACGTGTATGTGGGGTTCACGTCGGTGCCGGTGTGCGGATCGCCGAACGTCCCGTTTCCATCGAAATCCCATCGCCATTCAACGATGTCGCCATTAGGTGAGTAGGACTGCGCGCCGGAGAATGTCACCGACTCCCCGGGCGCTATCCAGAGGCACGTGCAGGCGCTCGCGATCGCAACCGGTCCCTCCGGCGTCTCTGTCTTCACCGGCGCGTCGAACATCGTGTAGGCCGCCAGCGTCGCGTCCGGTACCGGCACGCCGAAGCCGTAGTCGTACGAGTCGTGTATCGCCGATGTCACGCGGCAAAGAACGAGCTGATCCTCCTGTCCGCTTGGCTCGACCCCTGCGATATCGACCTCGAACACGCTGGAGACCGATGTCCCCGGCTTGGCGACAAGCGTGCTCGCGTCAAATGTAACCGGCGTCGGGATGATGCTCCCCGGGCTTTCGAAGCTCACCTCGCCGATCTCATCGACGATTGTCCCGCCATGGCCCAGTACTCCCCAGTCGAAGACCTCCAAATTAAGGTGAAGATCGCCGCCGTATGTGTCCGGGTCGGTGTAGAAAGCGGTGGAGCCGTTGTCGGTTACCACCAGATGGAACGGCTCGGCGCAGTTCGCGGAGATCGGGAAATCATCCGGTATGACCCTCGGCGGATTCTGCGTCGGCTCATCGTAGCTGGCCACCACCGCATACTGGAAGTCCAGCGGACCTTCCGGCCAGATCAACTGGTAGTGCCTGAAGTTCACATAGCCCGGCTGGAAATGACCTCGCTCCATCTGATTATCCGGATCGTGAAGCCACGTGGTCAGATCGTCGACCTCCGTAAGCCCGTCCGTGAAGTACTTGTACGGATTGAGAGTGGCCGTGGGGATGAGCCCCGGTGTTCCTGCCCTGCCCTCGGTGAATCCGAGGACTCCCTGCTGCGTGAACTCCATCGCGTTCATCCAGCGTGTGTACCCGTCCGGATTCATCTGCCTTGCGGTTTCCGGGCCCCCGTACGTCAGCATCGCGTCCAACTCCGATATGTACTGCCCGTTCTGCATGAACACGCCCCTCACATCGAAGCCCGTGTATCGCATGAGCCCCGGAAACGGGTGTTTGAGCCCGACATCCACATCAACGATGATATAGCCCGGCTCGCTGGTCATGTCGACCATCATTTTCCGAAGAATAAGGTTGTTGAGGTTTCCGGCCGGAGGTTGCAGAAACATCACGACATTGACCATGAACTCCGCGTCTCGCACCGGCCTGATCTCGTATGTGCCCTCGACCGGATCGATTGAGACTTCCCACATCCCCCAGCAGAATGTTCCGGCTCCGGGATCGGACACCATGGAAGAGATGTGTCCGTTCGGAGTTCCCTCCACATCGCCCGTTATCGGCGATTCGCCCGCGGCTGTGCATCCTGCGAGAACTAACAGCACAAGCAGCGTCGCCATCATTGGACTACGAAGCATGTTCTGGACCTCCCCGTGCTGAAATCTTATAACCCATTATATCACAAAAAACGGAATGATTTGAATCAAGTGGCGATAGAAGAATCCTGCTTGTTTCGATAACCCTGAATCGAGCCAACAGATGCGATGATTGGCATCCATATTCATTTTAGCATGCAGTTTCATACGATGGTTGCTTTGAGTGTAGTTAGTGCAGTCCACGATAGAGGATCGACATCCAGTACTGAATGCCGATTATCAATCGAAAAGACGACATCCGGCTTGATCTTCGCACCCGGCATTGTTTGACATTCAAGTTCAGTCTAATTAGACTCTATTTGCGTCCTGCCCTCTTCCCACACTCAATGTGGGAAAATCCAATGAATGCGAGCAGCCGATATGTCAAGTTCATTCAAGAAGAAAGCCGTTGATCTGAAGAAGGAGCTGATCCGCGACATCAGAGAGCTCGAAGCCGAGCTTCATGAGAAGAAGAGCCTCCTCGATAACCTCGAGCGAATCGAGGTGAAGAAGCGGGGTGTATACGGACGCGGGCGTCCACGCGGCAGAACTGCCGGGACAAAGAGCGCCAGGGTTGCAGGCCCCGTGCAAGGCGGAAGGCGGAAACCTGTCAGGCGGAAGTCCAAGCATCGCGATACCATCATCAATGCCGCGAGAAAGATGAAAGGGAGATTTACACTTGCCGAATTGAAGGAGAAAATCTTCGAGAAGGATCCGAAATTCGGCGGCAACTACCCATCAGGCACCATTCTCGCAGCGTTGAAGAGCACGCCCGAGATCAAAAGGCTCAAGCGAGGCGTCTATCGATACAAGGGATGATCGGATTCACTTAGCAATTCGCTATTGGGGGTTTTCGTCCCGGCTCGGGAGATGGATGTTGTTATTTCGCCGTCTGCTTCCCAGGCGGCTTTTTTAATTCAATTCGCAATTCAATTGATGAATTACCGAATCCAGTGAATTGATGCAAACTCCGCCTGGCTGGAGTGGGATTCGATATGCGGGATACGATTGAGGATTAGTGGAGTGTTCCCATGAGCCGGTTGATCTCTCTTACCGCCCGGCTGTCTTCCGCCTGCTCGGCCAGATCGAGCGCGGCCTCCAGGTGAGCGCGAGCCTTCTCGAAATCATCGCGCTCGATGTAGATCTTGGCCATCCTCACGCGCAATTCGTAGCCGATCTCCACCGCCGACAGGGCAATCGCCAGATGATGAAGCGCCCGGTCTTCGTCCCCCGTTTCCAGCGCGAGACGTCCCATTACGCGATGAGCCGGGATGCTCTCGGGCTCCCAGCCCAGCGCGATCCACATCCCGTCCATCGCCTCCTGAAGCAGGTCGTTCCTGTCGGGAGCGTCCTCGGGAATCTCGTCCAGCACGATCTCCGCGAAGTTCAGCCAGGCGACGCTCTTGTAGAGCTCCGCGCCCTCCATGTCTGCAAGAATCCTCGCCTGCTCCAGGGCTTCCCGGGTATTTCCCGCGATTCTCAGGCCGCTCAGATACCGAAGCCTGGCATCCGGATCGTCCGGATTCGCCTGCACCGCATCGAGGAGCGGCGCCAGGTCCACCGTGGGAGGCTCGTTCGTCTCCTGAAACTCCGGCACGTCTGATGCGGGCGCGATTACCCTCTCGAACTCGATTTCATCGCCCTCATCACGTTCCCTTTCGCATGAGATCACGGACGCCAGGATGATGAGGGTCAACAATGCTGTGAGAATCCGTTTCATGATTGTTGTATTATCAATCCGCTGCTTTGCAGGCTGGAAGTATAGCAGAGCCTTCGCACATCGTGACCGCTCGTCACGCTATTCGGTTCACCATCCTCTGGTATAATTCGGTCCGGTTCAGCCATGGAAGAGACGACGCAGGCAGGCGGGCAGCTCGGTCATTCGGTTTTTATTGGATTCATGATCGCGGCTGCGGGAGTTCTGGCGATCGAGCTTGGTTTCTCGGCCGCTGTTCTGGAGATCGCGGCGGGATTCATCGCAAGGAATGTCATTGGCATCTGGCACGCCGAGTGGCTCGAGTTCATCGCCGATCTCGGCCTTATCATGATCATGTTTATCGCGGGTTTCGAGGTCGACCTGCCGATGCTTCGCAAGAACCTGGGCAAGTGCACAACGGTGGGCGTGCTAAGTTTCTGCGTGCCGTTCGCCGGGTCGTACGGTCTTGCGCTCCTTCTGGGCATGAGCCATGACACCGCGGTGATCTTCTCCATCGCCATGTCCACAACCAGCCTCGCGCTGGTGTTCCCGGCTCTCAAGGAGAAGGGATTGCTGCTGAGCTCCGCAGGGCAGTTCCTGCTTTCGACCGCAATGGTCGTCGACATCTTGAGCGTCATCGCTCTTATTGTTTTCTTCGTAAGCCCTAGCTTTCAACTCCTGCTGGGAGCGCTCGGTGTCCTGATAATTTTCATTCTGGCTCCCAGGCTCAGCCGTTGGCTTTTCGGAAGATGGTCGGGGAACCTTATCGAGATGGAGGTGCGGTTCATCCTCTTCGCCCTCCTGGCGTTGCTGTTTATCGCGGCTCTGTCCGAGGTGCATGCCGCCCTCACCGGATTCGTCTTCGGAGCCGTGATGAGCTCCATCCTTCGCCAGCACTACCAGGTCGAGGAAAAGATGCGAAGCATCGTCTTCGGCTTCTTCGCACCGGTCTTCTTCTTTCATGCGGGCACGCAGATGGACGTCAGCCAGTTCAGCCTCAGGGACGCGCTGATCGTGGTTCTCTTTGCTACCACCGCCTTCGTCCTCAAGTTCGGCGCGAGTTACCACCCGTTTTCGTGGTTCAAGTGCCGCCTCAGCAAATTCGCCTCCATCCTCTTCAACTACAGGCTATCATTCGCGATTGTCGCCGCTTTGTTCGGCCTTCGGACGGAGCGGATCTCCCCCGGCGAGTACTCCGCGATAATGATTATTGTTCTGCTGACCAGCCTCGGCACCGCTCTTCTCCTGAGATTCAAGCCCAATATCGAGCATCCCCCGATGGATTAAGAGGTTTCCGGGCGTGCCGCCAATTTCGACAGGCTGCGGAAAATCCGAAATTGCGCGCTAAAAGCGGCTTTCCGGGCCTGACGCAGGGCGGTAAACGGGATTCATTTTTGCCGCTTTTATTCGCATTTGTCTCCTTATCGAGAGGGGGCGAAGTTTGGCAATGTCCGCCAAGTTCAAAAATGCATACGAACTGATGGACTGGGCCGCGTCCCGTGTCGATCTTGACTCCGAACAGCGGAGACGTCTCTACAAGATCATCGAAGAGAAGGGACTCCTGGAGAGGTCCAAGTCCCCTGCTGACGAGGCTCCGGATCGCAAAGCAGATTCATAAAGAGGACCTGAACCAGAAAAAGTCCAAGGCACGGAATGCCTCCTCCATGAAGAAATCCGCCCGGCGGGCCTCCAAAGCCGTCCCGAGGTGTGAAATCAACGAGGATGACCTGGATGACACCCCCTTGCGGGATGACTCGGACACCGTGTACGATCCGGACTCGGATGACATTTATTATCGTCTCAATGACTGGGACGGAGACGACTGACACGCTGGTTCTCAAGCTCCGCCGCTTCCTGACGATTCGGCCCAGACTCGTTTGTCATCAATAGAATTGGGACAAAACCACTAAGGCACGAAGACACAAAGAAGAGAAGCATGCCCGATTTCAGCCCTTCCCTTTCTTCTTCGTGTCTTCGTGCCTTCGTGGTTCTATTGCATTAAATGCGCCCTGAAGCCTGCTTAACCGCTGCATTCTCCTTCTCAAGCTCCCTTGCCGACTCCTCCAGCGGTATAGTCTCGAATCTCGCCTGGAAGAACCTGAGCACCTCGGGCTCGAACACGAACCTCAGTCCCGGTATCTCCCTCCTCTTCTCGAAAAGCTCGATTGTACCCTCCGCCGCGACATCCATATGCAGGTTCGTATAAACCCTCCTCGGAATTGTGTACCTGACCAGCTCCAGCTTCGGATGGCGGTTCTGGCCGGTCTCCGGGTCACGTCCGGCGCTGACATTCCCCCGCTCCATCGTCCGGACTCCGCAGCACATGAAAACATGCGCCGCCAGCGTCTGCGCCGGGAAGTGGTCCTGCGGAAGGTGATCGAGAAACCTCCTCGCGTCCACGAAAATCGCGTGCCCGCCGAAGGGCACGACGCATGGGATTCCCGCATCCAGCATCTTCTGACCGAGATAATGCGTCTGCCTGATCCTCGCGGCCACATGCTCGTCGGTCTCCACCGCCTCCCTTATGCCGATCGCCACCGCCTCCATGTCCCTTCCCGACATCCCCCCGTACGTGTGCAGACCCTCATAGACAACAACCATGCCCTTCGCCCTGACGAAGAAATCCTCGTCGTTCATCGCCAGATAGCCGCCGATGTTCACCAGGTGGTCCTTCTTCGAGCTCATCGTGCAGCCGTCGCTCAGCTCCCCCATCTCCCTCACGATCTGCTTGATCGACTTGTCCCGGTAGCCGGTCTCGTTCTTCTGCACGAAATAGGCGTTCTCCACCAGCCGTGTGGCGTCGAGCATGATTTTGATATTATGTTTATCGCAAAACGCCCTCAATTCCCGCAGGTTCTGCATCGAGAACGGCTGGCCGCCCGCCATGTTGACGCATCCCTCGAGGCTGACGTACGGAATCCGATCCGCGCCCACCTCATCGACCAGCCTCTGCATCTTGTCCAGGTCGACGTTGCCCTTCCATGGGTACGTTGACTGAGTATCGTGAGCCTCGTCCACAATCACGTCCACAAACTGACCGCCCGCCAGCTCCTGGTGAAGGCGTGTGGTGGTGAAATACATGTTGCCCGGAACCTTGTCGCCCTTCTTGATGAGAAGCTGGCTCATTATGTGCTCGGCGCCCCGACCCTGATGTGTCGGCACTACGTACTTGTAACCGTACACCTCCCGGACCGCGTCCTCGAGATGGTAGAAATTCCTGCTCCCCGCGTACGCCTCGTCGCCGAGCATCAGTCCCGCCCACTGACGGTCGCTCATGGCCGATGTGCCCGAGTCCGTCAGGAGATCCACGAACACGTCCTCGCTTCTCAACAGGAACGTGTTGTAGCCCGCTTCGATCATTGCCTTCTTCCGCTCTTCCGGGGGAATGAGACGGATGTGCTCCACCATCTTGATTTTGTACGGCTCGGCGAGAGTCTTCGGCATTTGAACCACCTTGAATATGTGTTCGTTCCCCGCCACCAATCCGAAATCAGACACCCAGGGGCCAGCTCAAAACTCCCCCCGGGGTATTCTTGAGATCACTCGAGACGAAGAGTAGGCCTGTATCTTAATGAAATGGCAGGTTCAGGGCAAGGAAAATGCGCCCGGAATCGGCCTCGCAGCCGTCACGGAGGGATCGCTCACCACCAGATGGATCCTACTCCCTCACTACCACCTTCCGCGTTCCTCTCGAGCCCGATCCGCTTCCGCCGAAGCATATCGCCACTCCCAAAAGGTATCCCAGGTTGTACGGCCATCCGTTGTTGTGCACTTCGTAGATGCCCACGTTCCCGTTGAACAGGGAAATAATGAACGTGAAGAACAGGATGAGCCCGTGCCACAGCCCGTGCCAGAAGCCGGCCACGTTGCCGTTCGGCAATGCCTCCCCGGCCATCGGATTCGGTCCCGCCGCGCATCCGGCGACCAGCAGCATCGCCAGCCCGATCGCAATGAATACTATGGTTCTGATTCTAATCATTGTCTCTCCTCCCGATTTGTGGTGTTGACTCTTATCTGATAACTGTCCGACTTCAATTGCCCTTCCACGGTTGCGACCTCCCGACTCCCGCGAAAATTGCCGGAAGCAGCCACAAAAACCCCCCGAAACCGGCCACCCACCAGCCTTCGATAAGTCCGGGCACGCGGTATTCCAAATCCACTCTGTCGGTTGAACGGCCTTGGAATGGTGAGGACCCTATCTGGACCCCGGTGAACAGCCCGTCCACAGGGAGCACCCATTTCTCGATTCCATCGGCGGACGCGTGCCATCCCTGCGAGTATCCCTCGTTCAGGATAAGCGTCCCGCACCGGTAAACATCGGCGTGCATGCTCAATTCAGCGACCATATGCCCAGGCTCATCCAAGGTCACCCCGAACAGGGATGGGAAATCCACCGCTTCAGGCTGAAGGGACGAGGTGGATTCGATGCCTTGGAGCGCGTCGGGTATTCCCACGCCGGACTCCCATACGGCTTTGGGCCATGCGTCCGCGTTTTCGTAGACTAGGAACGCATCTCCCTCGTAGACAGGCTCATGACCCTCAATGGGCTCATCCGTGAGGATGTACCTCGCGCCGATCCTTGCCAGTCGCTCATCAAACGGATCAACCGGCGGCCTAAATGCCACTATCCCCCGTCTTTCGACAACCGCTTCTTCCTGGATGTCCCTCAGGTAATCGAGCCTCGAAGACGGCGCGAGGTTGTGGTAGCCGAAGGCGTCAGCGATACCGAAATACGTCCCCAGGTTCGGGTAGAACATGTATGGCTGATCGGTCAGCGAAAGAACATTGACCGGCTCCGACGAGTAGCGAATCATGCGGCCCCACTCGCCGCCCGATTCGGGATCCGCAAGCCGCCTCAGCGTCCTGATCGAATCCGTTTCCGGCATCGGCCGTCCCTTAAGATCGCCGGCTCCCTGCTCTGCGGCCAGATACATCATCGGCAACCTGACCGCCGGTATCAGTAGAGCGATGCACAGAGCTCCCACGCTGACAAGGACCACCGCTCTCGACCGCCTGATGACAAACGGTAGAGCGATAGCGAGTATTCCGATCGATGCGGCCAACCATGGGACATAGCCCGGTACGAGCGATTCCGGGCTTATCCAGAGCCTGCTTGCCCACACTCCCGCGAAAACAATTAGAGCCGCAATGAGACCGACATTGCCTTCGCGCTTGCCTCTTTCCCCGAAAGCAACTTGCAGCCAGTACACCGCCCCCGTCGCTCCCAGCATCAAAAGCAGAAAGCCGAACACCTCCACCGGCGGGTTGGGATCGATGAGAATCCCCCTCGTGATCCAATAAACGCCGAAATTGATCACTGGAATTAAAGCAACCACGCCGATTATCAGCGCCAGCAACAGCACCAGCCTCGGATACCCTTTTCTCCTCACCCGGTCAAGGCCGAACAACGCGAACATGACCGGAATGAGCCCCACATAGCCCCTATTGAAGAAATCATTACCGGGAAACCTGAACGGCATCATCGGTTGAAGGATTCTCTTCACGTGCGTCTGCCAAGGCTGATTCGGCGGGATGGTAAAGGACGCCTCCTGCGCAAGTTCTTCCGGTGACTTGAATACCGTCCGGTCCGACTCCATCGACGCCATGACAGTCGGTATGTTCTGCACCGCCGACAGCGCGAGCGCGATCAGGAACGGCCAGATCAGAATCCAGATGCGCGATAACCATGACGGTCTCTCGGCGGGCGGGAGCATGTAGGGTCGCACGAGAAACCACAATGCGGTGAACAGGCTCATCTGGAAGAACAATGAGGGATA
>CAYLVL010000028.1:0-13821 GCA_964387135.1 uncultured Planctomycetota bacterium | reverse complement strand
ATTCACATTCACCGAGGCGTTAAGGGTCGGCACGGGCATGGTCAGCCGGGGCGAGGTCGGACTCATAGTCGCCTCGGTCGGGCTCTCCGCCGGGATAATCGGCAAGCAGGTGTTCTCCGTGATGATCGTCATGGTTCTTTTCACGACGGTTGTCACGCCGATCCTTCTGAGATTCCTGTTCCCGAGGAAGGGAAAATCGGATCCCGACCAAGGGAATGAAATAGGAAGGTCGCGCCCGGAACCTGAGATAACGCCGGAGGATATCCCTAAGGACCAGGTGACGATCTGAGACCGGGTTGACCGGCCCGCAGTCACGTGGATGTTGACGCAATGACACTTTGAAAACAAGGGGAACGATCATGTACCTCCTCGTTGTGATTCTGGACAAAGCGGAAGACATGCAGAATGTCCTGGAGAGATTTCACCAGATAGGAGTGACCGGAGCCACTATATTCGATTCCGTGGGCATCGGCAGAAGCACTCTGTACAGCACCAATATGCCGATCATCGCATCGCTCAAGCGGGTATTCGATCCCGACAGCCGGACTTACAATCACACCCTGATCTCGGTAATGAGGAAAAGGGAAACGGTGGAAGCTGCGATTAAGGCAGCCCGGGAGGTCTGCGGGGATTTTGACAAGCCGGACGTGGGGATCATGTTCACGGTCAAACTGGAAGAGGTAATCGGCTTCAACGTACCTCACAAGACCGATGACGAATGAAGACGAAAAGCGACGGAATGCGGAAAGCAACGAGGAAATATCCCGAAGCACAAAGAAGCGACCGGGCGAGATGCTTCGGGAGCGGTCGCTGTACGCTGCGCCGACGATCATCATCGTGTACCCGCTTGTGGGCTGGTTCGTCGGGTGGTTCCCGTACAGGTTCTGGCACTGGCCCTACTGGGTGCCGATCCTGACCATGCTGATGGGGCTGGCTCAGGCGATCAGGGAGCTATATAAGCTGAGCAGGAAGATATATGGCCGGGAAGACGGCGAAACGAAGTAACCGCTCGATTAACCTGGCCGCAGCATTGAAAACACCGGCATTTGTGCGCTATTTTAGCGCACTAAACTCAACTGAATCCCATCAAATCGCATCGGACCGACCGCCCGACGCAGATTGAGGGATTTCGGTTTCACAGGAACCGGAACCTGCTTAAGATCAGCTGGTGGGCCGAGGAAGAGGACTTGCGCGATCTGGACTTGTCAGCATTGAAAAGAGCATACCCCGTAAGTCTCCTGTTTACGGGTTGTATGTTCTTCATAGCCTCAGCAGCTTTGAGCCTTAATGTCGGTCTCGGAGTGCTTTACGGCAGCCTCTTCGGCGTCGTCAACACATGGCTGATTTCACTGCTGGCTCGGTACGCATTCGATCCCCGCAAACGCAATCCGACACTGGCGGCCATCGCTTTCGTCATCAAGCTGCCCGTTGTCTACGGGCTGCTCATATTTGCCTTCCTGCGCGGATGGTTCCATCCGGTCGGATTCCTGCTCGGCTTCGTGCTTTTCTTCGCCACCGTCCTGACATACCTCTGCCTGGCGAACCTGGGATTCCAGGTGATAGGGATCGGACGGGAGGATGATGCGCGATGATCTCCCTCCACTGGATCATCCTCCAGGGCCACGAGACCATCGAACATGTCGCGGAACACGCGGAGCACGATAGCGGCACGCCTCATCTTCAGAACATCGTAAGCGTAATAGGTCAGAACCTCCAGAACGAGCAGTTGGGCGCTTTCATGTCCGACTGGGTCAATGTCATCTACAGTTGGGCGATCATGCTCCTGCTGCTTTGGTTTTTCGCCACGGCAGCCAGGAAGCGCGAGAAAATCCCGTCAGGCAGGCAGAATCTGGTAGAGCTTGCTTTCGGAGGGCTCGACCGATTCGTGCAGGACGTTCTCGGACCGGAGGGACGAAGGTATGTGCCGCTGATAGGCACGCTTTTCATCTACATTCTGTGCATGAACCTGTTCGGGCTGATTCCGTTCCTCGGGCATTCACCGACCAGCAGCCTGAATATCACGCTGTCGCTGGCGGTTTTTGTATTCATCACGGTGCAGATACACGGGATCATGAGTCTCGGATTCATCGGCTATCTGAAGCACTTCGCCGACATCCCCGATAAGCCTCATCCCGTCCAGATAATCCTCTCCCCCCTGATGTTCTTTCTTCACATCATAGGTGAGCTGGCAAAGCCCGTAAGCCTGTCTCTCCGTCTTTTCGGGAACATCACGGGCGAGGATGTTCTTCTGGCGATTTTCGTCCTGATGCTGGCGAAGTACTTCATCCCGTTGCAGGTAATGGTTTATCCCATCGCCCTGCTTGGGAGCTTCATCCAGGCGCTTGTTTTTTCCATCCTGACAACGGTGTACATCCTCCTCATGAGCCCGCACAAAGAGGAGCAATGACAGGCAAGGAATCGCCGCGAAAAGCGGCGATCGAATAGAATCACCAATCGAGGATACACACCAAGGAGGAAATAGACGAATGGACCTCAATTTCGGACTCGGTTTCGCCTTACCGATCGCGCTTGGACTAGCGGCATTTGGAGGCGCGTTCGGGCTCGGTAAAGCCGTGGAGGCTGCGATGAACGCGATAGGCAGGCAGCCGGAAGCTTCCGGACGGCTGTTCCTGCCGTTCGTCATCGGCTGCGCGCTAATCGAAGCGCTGACAATCTACGCTCTGGTTGCCTTCTTCGCGGGACAGGGACTCGCAACTCAGGTCCTTGAAGCCGCTCAGGCCGCGGCCGGCGCAGGCTGAGTCTCAGACTCCCGATAGAATCGCCACCGGAGGGCGAGACGAATGCAAGAGATACTCGACACCCTTGGCATCGACCTGTGGCAGGTCACCACGAACTTCATCGGTTTCGGGATCTTCCTGTGGCTGATGGGGAAGTACGCCTGGAAACCCATCCTGGGCTTCATGGATGAGCGTCGCGAGGAGATCGCGGGCAACTACCAGCGCATCGAGCAGGAAAGAGACGAGCTCGAAAAGCTGAAGACGGAATACCGCGATCATCTCGAGCGCATCGACGAGGAGAGAAACCGGGAGATCCAGAAGGGAATCCAGGAAGGCCGGGACGCTGCAAGGCAGATTGAAGATGAAGCCAGGGCCAGGGCGCAGGCCATACTGACAAAGGCCAGGGCAGATACCGAGCGCATACTGGAGGAGTCCAGGCTGGAACTGAAGGACTTCGTCGTGGAGGTCGGCGTCGAGGCCGGTAAGAAAGCGGCGATGGAGGTTCTGGATGAGTCCACCCATCGCAGGCTGGTTGAGAGATTCGTGGAGGAGCTGACGCGTGTTCGCTAGGGTCATAGCAGACAGGTATGCGAGAGCTGTGCTGCAAAGCTGTCCCGATCTCGACACGATCGAGCGGGCCGACAGCGAGCTTAATGTTCTCAGAAAAACCTGGGATATGTCCGAAGAGACGCGCGAATTCCTGCTGAATCCCAAAATCCCGCCTGCCATCAAGATCAGTATCCTCGGGAGCGCTCTTGGAGACAAGCTGTCACCGATAGTGCTGAATCTCCTGGTAATGCTTATCGAGAAGAGAAGGCAGGGGATTCTGCCGGATATAGCCGACAGATACTCCGAGCTGACCGACACGGTCCGGGGAGTGGAACACGCGGAGATTGTGGTTGCGCGACCCATTCCCCCCGATCTTCAGAAGCAGCTGCTTGACGCCGTGCAGAGATTCAGCGCAAGGGATGTCGAAGTATCGATCAAGGTCAACCCGTCGATTCTCGGGGGAGTCCAGGTTCGGATGGGCGACAGGGTAATCGACGGGAGCCTGAAGAGCCGGTTCGAGGCGATGCGTCAGGCTATGCTCAAGGCACGTCTGCCGAGATTGTCGATGAAGACCGGGTCGCAGGAATCGGGATGAAAGGCGGATTGAGAACGAGCGCGAAGTGAGAATTGGACAACATGCGCAAGAAACTTTTTGCATTGATGGTTTTCATGTTGCTCAATGGAATTGCGTCCGCGGGAGAGCGGGTCGACGTTATCGGCGGCGACGGCGATCAGGCCGACGACTCCGCATGCATACTGGACGCATCGTGGGATACCGTCGATCCGTACGGCGAGTTCAGCTCATCTCTCGGCGCAGCAGCAGCCTTGAACCGGGCGCTTGGGCTGATCTTTTCTGGACATGCATCGCCCGAGCAGATCGAGCTCGAGAGATCGCTGGCGTCCGAGTATTCCGGCGACTGCCGGACCGCACCGTTCGCTGTCGAGATTCTTGACCGGTTGCAGTCTGACTTTGCGGACTCGTTTCCGCAGCCGGTGATGTTGAGCGGATTCGACCTGGAGCCAAGCAGGGAGCCGGTGATCAGCGAAAGCGATCCGCATCTAGTTGCGATACGATATGATGGTGAGGAGTATCTCGAACGTCTGCTTCAACGGCTGTATTTCAAGCTCATCCAGGGTCCGGTACTTCTCACTGTGGCATATCGCGCGGACGCGCCGGGAGTGCCGGAGGAATTCCGCGACTGGCGGAACTTCCGTTACGGCTCCAACGGCACAACGATGGAATGGAATGACGTCCGGCTCGTCTGGGTGGACTGGGACTTGACCCAGACCGTCGTGCTGACATACGAGGACGGATCGATCGCGTGCTACGATTCAGGCAGGAAATACTATATCGACCATACCGCCGCCGTTGCCGCGGCGGGAGCGATGATGGCGCATCCGGATTTTCCGGGATGGCCTTCCGATGCCGCTCTTAACTACGTTCTGACAACCATCGAGTGAAGTGCGGGGGCAGAGTCTGGATCAACCGTGACCTCATTGCTCAAACCGGAAGAAGTCGCTTCCGTCATACAATCCCAGCTCCAGAGCTTCACCCAGCCTTTGAAGCTGGAGAGCGAGGGAATGATCCTCCAGATCGGGGACGGGATCGCCCGCATCTACGGCCTGCATGAAGCGATGATGGGCGAGCTTCTGGAATTTCCGCCTACGCCGTCCGGGGAATCGATATACGGCATCGTCCTCAACCTGGAGGAGGACAATGTCGCCGCCGCCATGCTCGGGGCCAACAGGCACATCAAGGAAGGCGATCCGGTCAAACTCACCGGCAGGATTGCCGAGATGCCGGTGGGCAGCGGCGTTATCGGACGGGTGGTAAACGCCGTCGGTCAGCCCCTCGACGGCAAGGCACCGATCGCCTACGAGGAGACCCGCCCCATCGAGCGAATAGCGCCGGGGGTCACGAAAAGGCAGCCGGTAAAAGAGCCTTTGCAGACGGGCCTGAAATCCATAGACAGCATGACCCCCATCGGTCGGGGACAGCGGGAATTGGTAATCGGCGACCGGCAGACCGGCAAGACGGCGCTTCTTGTCGACACCATCATCAACCAGAAAGACGCCGATCCCCCGGTGTACTGCATCTACGTGGCCATCGGGCAGAAGCAGTCGACGGTCGCGCAGGTGATCAAGACGCTGGAGGAGCACGGGGCGATGGCCTACACGGTCGTTGTCTCCGCGACTGCCAGCGATCCGGCGCCCATGCAGTACATCGCGCCCTACGCGGGCTGTGCGATCGGCGAGTATTTCGCGGAGAACGGCCAGCACGCGGCGATCTTCTATGACGACCTGTCCAAGCATGCCGTTGCCTATCGCGAGCTTTCGCTGCTTATCCGCAGACCTCCCGGTCGAGAGGCGTATCCGGGCGATGTTTTCTACCTGCACTCGCGCCTCCTCGAACGTGCGCTGAAATACGACGAGGAGAGGGGCGGCGGCAGTCTGACCGCGATGCCGATCATCGAGACGCAGGCTGGAGATGTCAGCGCCTACATTCCCACAAATGTAATCAGCATCACCGACGGTCAGATCTACCTTGAAAGCGACCTGTTCTACGCCGGCATCCGCCCTGCGATCAACGTCGGGCTGTCGGTAAGCCGGGTCGGCGGTAAGGCCCAGACCCCAATGATGAAGCAGGTCGCGGGACGTCTCAGGATCGAGCTTGCCCAGTATCGCGACCTGGCAAGTTTCGCACAATTCGGAAGCGATCTGGATCGCGCGACAATCAAAAGGCTTATCCGTGGTGAGAGACTTACAGAGATTCTCAAACAGCCGCAGTACAGACCCATGCCGGTCGAGGACCAGGTGGCGGTCATTTTCGCCGCGATCCGAGGCCATCTCGACTACATCGAGGCGCACGAAGCGAGGCGGTATGAGGATGAGTACCTTCCGTGGCTGAAGGAGAATTACGGACAGATTCTTCAGTCGCTGAAAACGAAAAAATCCCTAGACAAGGAGACAGAGGCGCTTCTCGAGAAGGCTGTGGAGGAATTCAGCATTCCATTCACTGCGAAATCGGCGGCGCATACCGCCTTCATTCCCTATCTCATTCCGATTGACATCAAGACGTACCCGGATTTCGAGGAGAAGGTTCTGCCGTGGCTGGATGAGAAGCATCCCGAGATCATGCGCACGCTCGAAGAAAGGGCGGGCAAGGCGCTTCGAGGCGAGCTCGAAGGGGATGACGACCGGGTGGTCAACGATGAGATCGGTAAGATGCTTTCAGAAGTGCTTGCCGATTTCCTGGCTCCAAGGCTGATGTTCAAGGCGTGCGCCACGGAGCTGTCGGATGCGGGAATCTCCGATCCCGAGGAATGCGAGACCAGATTCTATCCGTGGCTGAAGGCCAACTATGCGAGGCTGCCCGGGCTCCTTGTCGAGAAGCGGGGCTCGGACGCTGAGATCAGGAACGCAATTGCGGACCCGCTGGCGGCTTTCAGAAGCTCGAGACAATGAAATGATTGATGACAGGGGCTTGAATAGAGGCATTTCAAGTTTCCCATCCTGCGTAACGCGAGCCTGAATCGGGGATGCTCGCGGGAACGTCGGAAGAAGCGAAGCAAAGCGAGGCAGGAAAAAAGATGAGACTACGGGGTGCGATAGTGGAACCGAAGGATGGGGGCAGACACTGCAAAGCAAGGGCTGCGGCCTCGGTTAGGCTGCTTACGGCTTTGCTGCTGTTCATGCTTGCGATGTCGCCCGGCGCAAGGGGGCAGAATGCGACCGAGCCGTCGGCTTCGGGTGGATCGCAACATGGGGTGACATGGGATTTCTCCGGGCTTGTTGCCGAGGGGGGGACATGGCAGATGCGAGTGACCACGTCGGCAAGAGCGTACATGCCCGGAGACGGCCTTACGATGGCGATTGACTTCACGATCAATTCGGTCGGCCTCGCCTACAACATAGAGCGCGTGGCCGGCGTCTACACGCTTGTCACGGGAATACGGGCGTTCGACGGCGAGGGCAAAGCCATCGGCAGGGATCACTCCATGGCGAGCACGGTGTTGAACAGCCTGGGACTGCCCATCGAGGGTGAAACGGAAGGGCTGCCGACCGACAGGTTCGGGGGCGCTTTCCACCACCCGATCGATTCGTACGTCGTCACTGCTCCCGCGGATCTCGACATAGACACCAACAATGGAACCGTCACGGGAACCGCGGTGCATGGAGTCCTTCTTGATCCCGAAATCCCCCCCGGCTGGTACCAGCTCAGGATCGACATCGGCCTGGAAATCACCGAAGGTGATCTGGTCACGCTGTGGGGGGTCGATCCGGCGGGACGCTCCACGACCGAGGAGGAGCAATCCTACGCGGTCACATCCCCTATTGCCATCGGCACAACCACGCAGCCTCACATGATCTGGACGCTGTTCTCGTCGAGCCTTCCAGGCGGAGGGATTGTTGCGCTCGAGGATCGAGGTTACATGGCCTCCTCCCGACATCTGGGATATTCGACGATGCCGATTCTGCCCATGACAGACAGTCACGGCGGTCAGATACGCTATCTCATCGAGCCCGATTTTCCCCTCGTGTGGAATCCGTTCATGCGCACGCCGAGCCCGTCGCTCGATCTCGACTACCACTCAGGCTGGATGGAAGTGCGGATAGAGAATCCCGACGGAACCATCGTCGATCTGGGCGGAGCGCAGTTCAACGGCAGAAGGGGAATTGGCGCGACGACGCTCCAGGACAGGTTTGCCTACAGCTTCTCCTCGTACGGGCGGCATCGAATCGAGCTGACCGGCTGGATCAAAGACCAGTCCAACCAGACGTATGTCGGCGGCGGAGTATACGAGATCTGGATCGCGATGCCCATCGAAATCGAGACGAACGTTCTCCCCGGCACGCCGTTCAGGGAAGACGATTTCTTCGATCCCGGGTTCCGGCTGTATCCACCGATGCCCGCGGCCGTTGAGGTCACGTGGAAGCTGGATCGCTATTCGCGAGGAGATATCGCCTCCGACACCTTCACCGCAAGAGCGAATCAATGGGGCCATTACTCGCCGCCGCTGGTAGCGGGTCGCGATCGATTCGCACGAGCCACGCGAATCCGGTTCTCCGATCCTGGCGAGTACATGGTCACGTTTCGCGCAACCTACAGGGAGGAGGACGGCACACTCTGGATGGGAGAGAAAGTAGTTGCAGGCATAGCGCTTCCCAACGAAGTGATCAATCTCGCCAGCCGTCCGCCCGCATCGAGCTCATTTGCGATAACGACCGATGCCCGGTACGCCCCTGTCCCGGCGGATACCGGCGACACAATCCTTCTGCCGGTCTCCACGACGCCGGGACTGCCTATGGTGCCTACATTCCCCGTAGGCTTTTTCCTCGGCGAGCAATCCGGATTCCGAACCGATGATGCGGCCCTGAAAGTGCTGGACAGCGGATCGGTCGGGACGTTCGTGACCCCTGCACTTGCCACGTCGTCGGGGCTTTATGCACACAGCTATCCGGAAGATATCGATCGCCTTGCCTACCTTGGCGCCTTCGCATCAAGGAACGACGGCTACGGCTTCGCGCGCATCGGCGAGGGCTCGGCCGACGCTCACATGCCCTACCCCACCTTCCCCTGGAACCGAAGAGAGCTGTCCCCGGATGGGGTGGGTGATGTTTACCATTTCTGGGCGTCGATGGTTTACCGGGACATCGCAGCCGGATCGGTTCGATACGGCTACTATTCCACCGGCCTCGTAGTAACAGATGATGTTACCGTCCCGCGAATTCATCAGCCGGGAAGCAGACTGATCGCCGACGGCTGGGGTACGCGGAACCTGTTCATGCACAACACCGCCATAAGACCGGGAAGCATCCTGTCGGAAGACGATGCGTTTACGGCGGGAGCATATTTTCTTCCGCTCCCGGATGAATCAACGATTGAGTTCACAGTTACAGCACCGGACGGGCAGCAACATACGATCGTCGCATACGGAGACAACAGCGGCTACGCCTGCAATTTGAGAGATCGGGTCGAGCTCGATCGGACGGGTGTCTGGAAGGTCAACGCAGCATTAACTCAAGGGGACGAAAGCGGGGGAATCCTCGGCGTGAACATCGGCGATCCATGGGAGTTCTACGTCATAGAGTCGGGGAACACGAGACCTATTGAGTTCCACATGCCGTTCCAGGCGCCGCTCGATCCCGAGGAGGAACTCCTGGTGCTGACCGGCGATCTTGTCGGGGCCGATATCGCCGAAGGCACGATGTACATCTCCACGACATTCAACGGCGCCATCGTAGAGCAAACAACGAGGGATATCAGAGACAGCGCGTTTGTATACTCGGTCGACCTCGCCCAGGTATCGCAGTCGTTCGAGAATTACGACCCATTCGACGCGAGAGACCGCCTTGTCATCAGCTTCTACACCATCGGTCTTTCCGGATCGGGAGATCGCAGAACGGCTGCGAAGGTCGTCTATGTGCAGGATGGCGTGCTTTTCACGGGAGAGAAGCAATACAGCCCGATCGATCCCGGCACGCGCGAAGAGCGGCTACGGGAAATGTCTGAGAGTGCCGAAAGCGATCTTGCTCACGAGCTTCGCGGACGAGTACCGGCCGAGGGGAGAGAATAACCGCAGGAATCGATTGAATAGCCTTGCGGAAGTGAGACATGGCAAGCCTGCGTGAATTGAGACGCCGCATCAAGTCGGTGGATGGAATCCGACAGATAACCCGCGCCATGCAACTGGTCTCGGCGACGAAGCTGATGCGCGCGCAGCAGAGGATCGAAGCCGCGAGGCCATACACGGACAAGATGGACGAGATCCTCATGCATCTGTCAGCGGCAATCGAGCCGGGCAAGGCTTATCACCCACTTATGGAGCCGCGTGAGGAAGTCAAGCGCCTGATGATCGTGGGGATCGCCTCCGATAAGGGCCTCTGCGGGAGCTTCAACTCGCGGATCATTCGGGAAGTGGAGGTGCACGCAAGACGTGCCGCCGAGAGCGACATGCATGTGGTCCTGTTGCTGATCGGAAGGAAGCTCAATGACTTTTTCAGGCGAAGATCATGGGAGATCCATCCCGAATCGCTCAACTACAGGCATATCGACCCCGGGCTGGCGGTTGACTTCCTCCAGAAGCTCACCAATCTCTGCGCCGACTGTTTTCTGAACGGCGAGGCCGACAAGATCGATTTGGTTTACACGGAATTCAGAAGCCCGGTTCACCATATCGTGCGCACGAGAGACTTCCTGCCTGTGGTCGGACTCAGGCCCGATTCGGCGGAGGGCCCGGAATACGAGGATTTCGAGCCGGCCGGTGACTACATTTTCGAACCCGAGCCCGAGAAGCTGTTCGGAATACTGATACCCAAGTATGCCCGGATCGTTGTCTTCCGCGCCCTGGCCGAGAGCATCGCGAGCGAGCAGGGATCACGAATGAACTCGATGCGCAACGCGACCGACAACGCCGAGGACATGATCCGGACTCTCACCCTTCATCGAAACAAGGCCAGACAGGCTGCAATAACCAAGGAGCTAGCCGAGATTGTAGGCGGCGCGGAGGCGCTTCGAGGATGAGACGGCGCCCGGCATGCAATCGATTCCTTCAAGGAGCGGATAAGTGGCTACAGGCGAGATAATACAGGTAATCGGACCCACGGTGGATGTCGAGTTTCCGCCCGAGCATCTTCCCGACCTTATGAACGCGCTCAGGGTCTACGATGAAGCGCGGGACAAGGAAGTGATCGTCGAGGTTGCTCAGCATCTGGGGAATTCGACCGCAAGATGCATATCGATGGACTCCACCGACGGACTGAGGCGAGGTATGCCGGTAGAGGACACCGGCGGTCCCATCACGGTGCCGGTCGGGGAGGACTGCCTGGGCAGGATATTCAGCGTTACCGGTCGACCGGTCGACTGGCCTGATTTCCCGCCGGATACCGAGGAGCGCTATCCCATCCACCGGAAACCCCCTCCCCTTGACGAGCAGGAAACCACTACGGAAATCTTCGAGACCGGCCTCAAGGTGGTCGACCTGCTTGCGCCTATTCCGAAAGGCGGCAAGGTCGGGTTGTTCGGCGGCGCGGGAGTCGGCAAGACCGTCCTCATCATGGAGCTGATCAACAACATCGCCAAGCAGCACGGCGGCAACTCCGTGTTCGCCGGTGTCGGAGAACGCACGCGTGAAGGCAACGACCTGTGGCTGGATTTCCAGGACGCTCACGTACCGCCGACATGGACCGACGAGCAGCGCGAGGCGAAGAAACGAACCAACCATCGCATGAAGCCCCCCGTCTTCTGCCTCATGCATGAAGACGAGGAAGGAAAAACCTCAAGGATCACGATACCGGAAGGCACATCGAAATTCGGCGAGCACGAGTTCGAGTTTCACTACGACATGCGGGGCCGCCAGTTCAGCCTGACCATGGACGGGACGCCGGTTACCTTTGACACCGAGGTGGAGATAGACGGCAGGAAGCATATTATCAGAGAATACGAGAGGGTTCTGGACAAGACTGCCCTGGTATACGGTCAGATGAACGAGCCGCCGGGCGCGAGACTGAGGGTCGGACTTGCGGGTCTGACTCATGCAGAATACTTCCGCGACCAGGGTCGCGATATCCTCCTTTTCATCGACAACATTTTCCGATTCGTGCAGGCGGGCAGCGAGGTGTCGGCGCTTCTGGGCAGGATGCCGTCGGCAGTCGGATATCAACCGACGCTTGCTACGGAGATGGGCGCTTTGCAGGAGCGGATCACCTCGACGAAGACCGGCTCGATTACATCTATGCAGGCTATCTACGTCCCGGCGGACGACCTGACCGACCCGGCGGTTGCGACGACTTTCGCTCATCTGGACGCGACGGTCGTCCTCGACCGCAGGATTGTCGAGCTGGGCATCTACCCGGCGGTCGATCCGCTCAACTCCACGAGCCGGATTCTCGATCCCAACGTGGTCGGGCAGGAGCACTACAACGTGGCGAGACGGGTCCAGGAAATTCTCCAGAGATACAAGGACCTGCAGGACATCATCGCCATCCTCGGCATGGACGAGTTATCGGATGAGGACAAGGTGACGGTCGGAAGGGCAAGACGCATCCAGCAGTTCTTCTCGCAGCCGTTCTTCGTAGCCGAGGCCTTCCTGATGACCCCGGGACGGTATGTTCCGCTGAACGAGACGATTCGCGGATTCCGGGAGATCATCGAGGGCAGGCACGACGCTCTCGCGGAGGAGGCCTTCTCGTACGTGGGCGGGATCGACGAGGCTGTCGAGAAGGACAAGAAAGTCCGGGCGAAGACCTGACATGGCCGACAAGACCTTCAAACTGCTTCTCGCAACGCCCGCCGGATGGGTGGCAAGAGATGACGCTGAGAGCCTGATTGTCCCGGGAGTGGTCGGCTATCTGGGCATCCTGGCGAATCACGCTCCCCTGATGACCGCGATCGGGGTAGGCGCGCTGACCTACCGCGACGCAACAGGTTACGATCACACTCTCGCGGTAACCGACGGATTCCTGGAGGTCTCGAACAACGTGGTGACGATCATCGCGGACTCGGCCGAGACCGCTGAGTGCATCGACATTGAGCGGGCAAGAAAGGCCCTCGAGCGAGCCAAGGCCAGACTCGAGAAAGCCGGAACTGATCCGTCCATTGATGTCGAGCGCGCCAGGGCGGCATATCGTCGCGCGATGAATAGAATTCGGATCGCCGAGTCCTGCGATATCAGCGACCACCGTCCTGCCCCCTGAATTCCCGTCATAACATGGCACCAATTGGTTTAATCGGGGTTAATCCCGGCGGATTATATGTATGGAATCACCCGTTGTCACAAGGTTGGCACAGAGGATGCACTCATCAGGAGGAAGCCTGACAACCCGACTAATCTGCGCTCGGACGGCTTGAAAAATGGCTTTCCGGGCCCCGGGATGTGGTAATATGTCCGCTCGCGCTCGCAGAAGAATCATGCCTGACACAGCCGACTACCTCGAGATCGAGGGTGGATCGCGGCTCCAGGGAGAGGTGAGAATCTCCGGGGCCAAAAACGCATGCCTCCCGATAATGGCCGCGACTCTCCTTGCGAAGGGCTCAAGCCACCTTGGGAATGTTCCCCGGCTTAAGGATGTCTTCACATTGTCGGACGTATTGAGATCGCTGGGTGCGTCCGTTGAATGGACCGGCGAGAACAGCCTGGCAATCGACACGACGGACGTATCCTGCCTTGAGCCCGATCCCGAACTGGTGCGGAAAATGCGCGCCAGCGTGCTGGTCATGGGCCCCCTCTTCGCGAGATTCGGTCAGGCCATCATCCCTCTTCCCGGAGGATGCAGCCTCGGCAAGCGCCCGATCGACTTCCATCTGAACGGCATGCAGGCGCTTGGCGCAGCGGTTGTCGAAAACTCAAACAACGTCGCGGTAAAGCTGACATCGGGCCACAGACCCAGGGGCAATACGATCCGGCTGAAGTTCCCATCCGTGGGCGCGACCGAGAACATCATGATGGCGAGCGCTCTGGCTGAGGGCGTGACAACCATCGAGAACGCCGCGCGCGAGCCGGAGATCGGTGCTCTCGCAGAGTTCCTCCGTGCC
>CAYLVL010000027.1:0-13929 GCA_964387135.1 uncultured Planctomycetota bacterium | reverse complement strand
GTTTTCCACGCGATCTCGAAGGGCCTTTTGTTTATGTCGGTCGGTGCGATTGAGAACCGTATCGGCTCGAGGGATATCGAGGACATGGAGGGACTTTGCACGGTGGCGCCGGGACTTGCCGGGATACTGGTCATCGGCGTTCTGAGCATGATCGCGCCGCCGTTCGGGGTTCTGATCGGCAAGTGGGCTGCGCTTGAAGCGGGCACGGGCCTGATGAGCCGATGGTCATTCGTGGTGATACTGCTTCTCGCGCTGGGCAGTGCGGTGACGGTGGTGTTCTGGCTGAAGCTGTTGGCGAGGATCATGTGCGCGATGCCGCAGACGGAAGAAAGCAAGCCGTCGTCACGACTCCCCGCGGCCTACAACGTGAGCCTCTGGGGACTCGTGGGGCTGGTATGCGTGCTCTCGGTGCTTGCCGCGCCGCTGGTGGCAAAACTGATCGTTCCCGCTGTGCAGTCGTGGTATCACCTCTCGACGAATATCACGGCCACAACGGGATGGAACCTAGATGTTGGAACAGGATTCGTCCCGATCATTTTTCTCGCGATTGTGGCGCTTCTGTTCCTGCTGGTACCGGCTCTGACGATCAGGGTGTCACGGCAGAGGGTAAGGCCGGCCTACATGTGCGGCGAGAATATCGAATACGAGGCGAAGTGGCACGGTTTGGCGGACGGAGTGTTTGACTTGTCGGTGGGAGGTTTCTACTTCACGGAGACGATTGGGGAAGATCGTATGAACCTGTGGGCGGTGTATCTCGGGCTTGGGGCGATGTTGTTCGCGTTCGCGATGACCCTGGTACTGGGGCTTTGATAAAAAGCTGAGTCGGCGCGACGGAGGAGTCGGCGCCGGGGACGTGAAAAGATGGGAATCGGAATGTCAATAGCAGTTGGAGTGGCCACGCTGGTTCTGGGGCCGCTGGCGGCCGGTGTTCTTAACGGGATCGACCGGCGATTCACGGCGCGTCTCCAGGGACGTATGGGTCCGCCGCTCGTGCAGCCGTTCTACGATGTGATCAAGCTTCTGGGCAAGGAGCTGATCGTAGTAAACCGGTTCCAGCTCATCTGGGCGTGGGGGTTCGCGGGATTCTCGGCGGCAAGCCTGGTGCTGCTGGTTATTCGGCAGGACCTGCTGCTGGTCATGTTTACGATCGGATTCGCAGGTATCTGCCTGGCTCTTGGCGCGCTCAGTGTGAAGAGCCCCTATAGCTACCTCGGCGGCATCCGGGAACTCTGGCAGATGGCGAGCTACGAGCCAATCCTGCTTGCAGGCGTAGTGGGCATCTACATGGCGAAAGGATCGTTTATGGTGAGCTCGATTCTTGAAGACAGAGTTCCTCTGCTGGCGAAGCTCCCCCTGGTGTTCATCGCGCTTCTTCTGGTGCTGACGATCAAGATGCGGAAGAGCCCGTTTGACATCTCGACGAGTCATCACGCGCACCAGGAGCTTGTGAAGGGCGTCACGACCGAGTACTCGGGACCGTACCTGGCGCTCATAGAAATCGGTCATTGGTACGAGCTGATTTTCGTGCTGGCACTGATATCGCTGTTCTGGGCGAACCCGCTGTGGGTCGGCATGTTGATAGCGATAGTGGCATTCCTGTCGGAGATGCTGATCGATGTCACCTGGGCGAGGATGACGTGGCGATGGATGCTGTCGGTCTCGTGGATTGTGGGCGTGGCGCTGGTAGCTGTGAACCTTGCGATACTTCGGTTCTTTAACGTGTAAGGAGCGGCTTCATGTCGATAGTAGATACATCAAGAGTGAAATCCCCCTGGCTTCTGCACTTCGACTGCGGGAGCTGCAACGGGTGCGACATAGAGGTCCTGGCATGCCTGACGCCGCTGTATGACATCGAGCGGTTCGGGATCGTGAACCAGGGCAATCCTAAGCATGCCGACCTTCTCCTGGTCACCGGCGCGGGGAATCCGCGTAACGCGAGAGTGCTCAAGAACCTCTACGAACAGATGCCCGATCCGAAAGTCGTCGTCGCGGTCGGGGCGTGCGCCTGCTCCGGGGGGATGTTCAAGGACGCGTTCAACACTCTGGAGGGCATAGACAACATCATCCCGGTAGACGTGTACGTGCCGGGATGCGCCGCACGCCCGGAGGCGATAATCGACGGAGTTGTGAAGGCGCTCGGGATACTTGCCCGGAAGCGAAAACGAAAGACGGAAGAGAAGAAAAAGGTTCCAGAGGAGGTGTCGGCATGAACGAGACAGCAGTCGATGTAGGCGGCCTGATACCAACAGTGCAGCGCCTGGCCGGGGCGGGAGCGCGATTCGTGACGGCGAGCGGGGTCGATCGCGGCGACGAGTTGGAGATCATCTACACCTTCGAGACCGGGAACATGAACATGGAGCATGTGCGGCTGCTCGTGAAGAAGGGTGAGACGATACCGAGCATCAGCGCCGTGTTTCCGCCCGCTTTCCTCATCGAGAACGAGATACAGGATGGCTTCGGGATAGATATCACCGACATTCCCATCGACGCGGGCCGGCATCTTCTGCTGGAGCAGAACGCGACGAAGATTCCGCTGATCAAGCCCGAGGTGGCGGAGGAGCCATGCTACACAAGGCGCATTGCTCCGTGCCGGGAGGCATGTCCGGCGGGGATCGATGTACCGAAATACGTGCGTCTGATCGCCGAGGGAAAGGAAGAGGAAGCGCTCAAGACGGTGCTCGAGCAGAATCCGCTGCCCGCGATCTGCGGAAGGGTCTGCTTCGCGCCCTGCGAGACGGCGTGCAGGCAGAACATCGACGGCACGCCGGTGGCTATCCGTTTTCTGAAGAAATACATCTCCGACACGGTCGGAATCGAGAACTACCCCACACCCACACCTGAGCCCGACACCGGAAAGAGGGTCGCAGTCGTCGGGGCGGGACCTGCGGGACTTACCGCCGCGTTCTACCTTAGAGCGTGGGGACACCGGGTGACGATTTTCGAGAAGGAGATGGTCGCGGGCGGAATGATGCGGACGGGCATTCCGGATTATCGACTTCCGCCGGAAGTGCTCGACAAGGAAGTGAAGCGGATCACGGATATGGGCGTCGAGCTGAAGCTTGGGGCGGAGGTTCGATCTGTCGACGATCTCTTCAACCAGGGCTTCGACGCGGTGTTTGTGGCCACCGGAGCACATCAGAACAAGTCATTGAGGTGCAAGGGTGAGGATCTCGAAGGCGTGCTGAACTGTGTCACGTTCCTGAAGGAAATGAACCTGAAAAAGGGCGCGGCGATAGGCGGTAAAGTGGCGGTTGTCGGCGGGGGCAATTCGGCGATAGACGCCGCGAGAGTCGCGCTTCGAGCGGGAGCTGAGGAAGTACATATTCTCTATCGTCGAACGCGCAAGGAGATGCCCGCGACGGAGCATGAGATCAAGGATGCCGAGGAGGAGGGCGTCAAGATAACCTACCTCGTGGCGCCGGCGAAGGTGAGCAGGTCCGAGGACGGTCGGCTCGGGCTCGAGCTTGTGAGGATGGAGCTTGGCGAGCCGGACGAATCGGGTCGCAGAAGGCCGGTACCTGTGGAAGGCAGCGAGTATGTCGAGGAGTTCGACAACATCATCACCGCGATCGGACAGGATGCATCAGTACCGGAGCAGATGGGTGTACCGGTGCATCCGAGGTGGGGCACGGTAATGGCGAATGCCGAGGGAGTCACCGAGCGCGAAGGTGTGTTCGGCGGCGGCGACGTTGTCCGCGGACCGGCATCGGTAATCGAATCAATAGCGGACGGCAAGGCGGCGGCGACATCGATCGATCACTGGCTTGGTTTCAATCACGAGCCGCCGTCGAAGGCTCTGGACAAGACGCAACTGGTACACCGATCGACCGCGCACGAGCGCAGGGAAGCCGGCACAGAGCGCGTGCCCATTCCCGAGCTTGATCCGAACGAGCGGAAGCGCAATTTCGAAGAAGTCGAACTGGAATACACAAGAGAGCAGGCAAGGAAGGAAGCGAGTCGCTGCTGGAAGTGCGACTGGAACGAGTGAGGAAGCATAGCTCGCCGCATGGAGAATGGAGATTGGCTCTGCGGGCGGGCGGAGGAACAACATGGCAAAAGTAGTAGTCCCATTCGGACCCCAGCACCCGGTACTGCCGGAGCCCGTGCATCTGACGCTGGTGACGGAGGACGATGTAGTGAAGCAGGCGATACCGGCGATCGGGTACTGTCATCGGGGCGTCGAGAAGCTGTCGGAGAAAAAGCCATTCCAGCAGGTGCCGTTCATTGTCGAGCGCATCTGCGGGATCTGCAATTTCATGCACGCCATGGCGTACTGCCAGGCGGTCGAGGAGCTTTGCGGGATCGATGTCCCGCGGCGCGCGGAGTACCTCAGGGTGATCTGGGCGGAGCTGAACCGAATGCGGTCGCATCTCCTTTGGCTCGGTCTTCTTGCCGACTCGATCGGGTTCGAAAGCGTCTTCATGCAGTTCTGGAAGGTCCGCGAGAGCGTGATCGACCTGATCGAGGAGACGACCGGGGCGAGGATAATCCTGTCGACCAATATCGTCGGGGGAGTCCGAAGGGACATCACGCCGGAGCTTCTCCAGATGGTGGACAGGGTACTTGCGGAGATCCGTCCGGAGCTTGAAGAGCTCGGTCATGTCCTGCTTAACGACTACTCGATCAAGCATCGCGCGGTCGGGAAGGGGATGCTGTCGAAGGAGGACGCGCACAAGCTCGGGGCGGTCGGGCCGACCGCACGGGGAAGCGGGATCGACAAGGACAACCGCACGATCGGCTACGCGGCATACGATGAACTCGCCTTCGAGCCCATAGTGGAGACCGCCGGCGACAGCTATGCGCGTACGCTGGTGAGATACCAAGAAGTTCTTCAGTCCATAGAGCTGATCCATGAAGCGATCGCGAAGATCCCGAAGGGTGATATCGCGGCTTCGATAGAGAGATGGCCGGAGGGCGAGGCATTCCAGCTTGTCGAGCAGCCTCGCGGCGAGGTCTTTTACTACGTAAAGGGAAACGGCACGATCAACCTTGAGCGATTGAAGGTGCGAACGCCGACGTTCAACAACATCCCGCCGCTGATCCACATGCTGGAGGGTTGTCATATCGAGGACGTGCCCATAATCACGCTCTCGATCGATCCGTGCATTGCCTGCACAGAGAGGTAAGAATACAAGATGCCCTGGATGTTACCGACGGTATTGAAGAATCTGTTCAAGGGTCCCGCGACGCGGAGGTACCCGTACGAGAAGCGCGAGCCTGTGAAGGAAGCGCGCGCGAAGCTGTCGTGGGACATGACGAACTGCGATTTCTGCCATGACTGCGAGCGGCTCTGTCCGGTCGGCGCGATCACGGTGGACGAGGAAAACAAGCGGATCACGTGGGACCCGTTCCTGTGCATCTACTGCCGCAGGTGTGCCGAGAGCTGCTTCCACAATTGCATACTGGTGGAGCCGGAGTACCGTCAACCGGAACTCATAAAGGAAGTGGAAGTATTCGAGAAGAAAGAGAAGGAAGTCCCGGCCGGGACAGCCTGATCGACAATATACAGCAGTTGGGATATAGGTTGAGAAGAACGCGCCCCAATAAGGCGCGTTCCTCCCTCTCCACTCGCTATTCGTTGCTCGCTGTCATGCCGGAATCGAGACGACTTCAGAAACCTCGGGGATCTCTTCCTTCAGAATCCGCTCCACTCCCATTTTCAGCGTGGCCTGGGCATGCGGACATCCCGCACAGGCTCCGTACAGGCTGACCTGCACCTGGCCGGTTTCGGTCACGCCCACGAGCTTGATGTCGCCGCCGTCCATCTGAAGACCGGGACGGATCCCTTCGATCACTACGCCAACGCGCTTGCGGAAGTCCTCGAGATCGGTGATTTCAGCGGGGCTGTCTGACGGGTTAGTCTCGTTGTTTTCGGACATATTGAAAAGAAGTCTCCAATTTCAGGGTTCGGCAAGTATAACGATGATCATCGGCATAGACAAGACCAAGCCATTCGGCACGAGCGTGAGCGAGTGCGCAATCCGGAAAACGCATTCCCGATGTCGGCTTGCCGCGAAGCATCATGACTAGTAGAATTGCCCGCACAACGCATGTCCCCAAAGGAGTTCAGGATGTTCAATGCCGACTTGTTCGCCGATCGACGCAGGCGCTTCATGGAATTGATGCGACCGAACTCGATCGCAATCATTCCTACCGCACCCACTGCGGTGTATTCAAGGGACACGGATTATCGCTACCGCCCCGACAGCGATTTCTATTACCTGACCGGATTCCGCGAGCCGGAGGCGGTTGCGATTATATCGACCGTCGATGCGAAGAAGCCGTTCACGCTTTTCGTGCGACCGCGCGATCCGGAGAAGGAAACCTGGACGGGAAGGCGTGCCGGGGTGAGCGGCGCGAAGGAAATCTACAGGGCGGACGAGGCATATGAGATCGGCGAGCTTGAGGAGAAGCTGCCGGGCTACCTCGAGGATGTCGAGGCTGTCTATCACTTCCCCGGAAAGTATTTCATGTTCGATCGAACGCTGCTGAAGGCGTGGCAGGACGTGAGGATGAAGCGGTGGCGGGAAGGGATCATGGTGCCGCACGAGATGATCGACCTGGGTCACGTGCTCCACGAGATGCGCCTGATCAAGACCCCCGCGGACATGGATATCCTGCGGCAGGCGTGCCGGATAAGCGCTGAGGCGCATGAACTGGCGATGCGCGCGGTCAAGCCGGGGATGTACGAGAGGGAGCTTGAGGCGCTGATCGATCACTATTTCCGGGCGTCGGCCGGGTACGGAGCCGGTTTCCCTACGATAGTGGCATCCGGGGTGAACGCGTGCATACTCCACTACATTGAGAACGAGAACAGGATCGGGCCGTACGATCTCGTGCTGGTTGACGCCGGATGCGAGTACGAGATGTTCAACGGGGACATCACGCGGACATATCCTGCATCGGGGAAGTTCACGCCGGAGCAGAGGGCAATCTACGATCTGGTGCTGAAGGCCCAACTGGAAGGGTGCGATGAGTGCACGACCGAAAACACTCTCAACGATGTTCACGAGACCGCGGTGAGGATTCTCGTGGAAGGTCTGGTCGAACTGAAGCTTCTGGAAGGGTCGATAGACAAGATCATCGAGAACGGAGACTACAAGAAGTTCTACATGCACAAGACGGGACATTTCCTCGGGCTGGACGTGCATGATGTGGGCAGTCCGCGCAGCGGGAAAGAATGGCGAAAACTGGAGCCCGGCATGGTGACAACCGTCGAGCCGGGGCTGTATATACCCGAGGACGATGAGAAGGTTCCGGAGGCGTTCAGGGGAATCGGGGTCCGAATCGAGGACGATGTCCACATAACGCCGGAGGGTCCCGAGATCCTCACAGACATGTGTCCCAAGAAACCCCAGGATCTGGAAGAGATAATCGGAGGAAGGTAAAACACGGACGGGCGATTTGCAGTCGCCCGCATTGGAGGGGCGATTTGTAATCGCCCGGATTGGAGGGGCGATTTGTAATCGCCCGGAGCGGCGGTTTGCAACCGCCGCAAATCGCTACGCCCTCTATTAACCCATACGCCCGAGCAATCCCGCCGAAACCTCACGACCAGCGACGCCCGAACCGCGTTGCCACAAGGGCGACAACATGTCGCCCGTCCGGGCGATAGAATATCGCCCCTCCGAAAAGGAACACCGCCCTTCCGGAGGGGCGATTTGCAACCGCCGCAAATTACGCTAACACCAGCACAAAGAACAGATACGTCGCGGGCAAAGCAAACAGGAACCCGTCAACCCTGTCCAGCAAGCCTCCATGGGGCCCGAGCAGCGTGCCCGCATCCTTGATATGCGCCTCCCGCTTGATGGCGCTCACTGTCAGATCTCCCAACTGCGAGAAAGCTGCCGCAAGCGCACCGAAGGCTATGAACTCAAGAAGGCTCACCTGCCCCAGGAGACCGATCAGCCATGCATACGCCGTAACACCGGTCGTGCTGCCGATCATCCCGCCTATGAGTCCCATGACGGTCTTTTTCGGGGAGATGCTTGGAGCGAGAGGCGTCCTTCCTAAGTACTTGCCCGAGAAGAAGGCGGAAGTGTCGCAGCACCAGCTTGCAAGGACGGGGAAGACGGTGAAGTGGATCATGTCCTCGGCCCGGAAGAATGTACTCGAGAAATGGACCAGATCCATCGCCTGAAGATCAAGTTGGAGGTTTCTCAGCCTGAAGATGAAGCTGAGAAAGCCGCCGATATAGAGAACGCCCAGCACGACGACAGCTACTTCCCGGATGAAATGCTCCGATCCGCGCGCCTTTGCTATAAGCTGCACGATAAAGAAAACCGGCAGGAATGCAGCGAGGAGCATCGCGAGCGATCCCAACGGATACGCCCAGGCCAGTATCAGAAGCATTATAGTGGCGAGCTCACCGAGACGCGCAAGAGTGAAGAATCTCCCGTTGTGATCCACTCCGGTCAGCTTCCAGAATTCCTGGAGCGTAAGCCAGGCTCCCGCGACGACCAGTACGATAAGGGAGTAATGGCCGAATGCGAAGATGCAGACGGCTACAGCACCGGCTGGAATTCCTACAAGGAATCTCATCAGCAACTTAGGCGGCTGTTTCCCCTTGTTCGTCACCTTTCTTGCCTGTGAACTGCCTGCGAACTACACGATTGAACTAGAAACCGCCCCGGTAGTCAATGCGGCAGCGGGCTGATGCAACATGAAGCGCATGGGTTATACTACAGGACATACCCCCTGAGACCGGGAGGAGAAGATGCCATACTTCGAGCCGGAGGACATATTCAACCTCATCAGGCACGGGCTGGGGCTGACACCGATGCGGGGACTTGCGGTGGCCAGAAACCCGAGTTGCAGGAGAAAGAGAGCGTCCTCGTTCGATCGCACCGGAGGCAACCGCGATTTCATGGAGATTCCCAAGGGGAAGTGGACTCCGATCGCCGACATCAAGGGCGCGGGATTTGTCAATCACATCTGGATGACATACGGCACGAAGGAGCCGTTTGCCGGAAGGAAGATCGCGATCAGGATTTTCTGGAACGGATCGGATGAGCCGGGAGTGATAGCTCCGATCGGGGATTTCTTCGGACTTGGTCACGGACTCAGGGCGAACTACTCGTGCGCGGTGCTGTCGGCAAGCCCGAGCGAGGGAAAGGGCTTGAACTGCTGGTTCCCGATGCCCTTCCATGACGGCATGCGAGTGGAGGTTTTGAACGAGGCCGATAAAGAGAAGCTGCCGCTGTATTTCCACATCGACTACGAGGAGTTCTCGACGACCGGATCGGAGATCATGAAAGAGCTGTTCCTCACGTTTCACGCGCACTGGCGCAGGGAGAATCCGTGCAAGGGCTGGACGGAAGAGCAGATCAGGAGCGTCTCCAATGACGAATTCCTGACGGGCGGCACCAATACCAGCGGCAACGCGAACTATGTGATCCTGGATATCGAGGGTCGCGGGCACTACGTGGGATGCAATCTGCACGTGACGAACCTGAGGAAGACCGACGAGTGGAACTGGTGGGGCGAAGGCGATGACATGATTTTCGTGGACGGTGAAGCATGGCCTCCGTCGATTCACGGGACCGGCAGCGAGGACTATTTCAATACCGCGTACTGTCCGCAGGAGGAAGTGCGGGAACCCTACCACGGCATCATCTTCGGAGGTGGCGAGAACTGGAGCGGAAGGATCAGCATGTACCGATATCACATCGAGGACCCGGTACCGTTCCAGAGGCACATACGCGTGACGATAGAGCACGGGCACGACAATCGCCGGAGCGACGACTACTCATCGACGGCGTACTGGTACTCGGATCAGGCGTCGCATCCGGAGTTGCCGGGATTGCCGCGATTGGAGGATCGGATGCCGGTGATGCTGGAAGGGGATAGTGGATAGCCCTGTCTAACCGAGCTGCTTGCGGAATCGCATGACGGCCAATGCGAGGAAGAGGAAAAAGAAGCCGACGAGCAGTGCTGTTTCATCCCAGAGGTCGGCCCATACCGCACCTCGGATGATGATGCCCCTGACGATTTCAAGGAAATAGGTCAGCGGCACGAAGAAAGTCATGATGTAGATGATGAACGGCATGCTCGCCCGGGGGAACATGAAGCCGGAGAGGATGACGGACGGGAGCATGGTAAGGGCGGAGTACTCCATCGCCTGGGTCTGGTTACTCGCACCGGCCGAGATGACAATGCCGACCATCAGGCCGGTGAGGATGTAGGGCACAGTCAGCGCGGCAAGCAGGTACACCGAGCCGTGGATGGGTATGTTGAAGATGAATCTAGCCGCGGAGATGACGACGCATGTCTCGATCGCGCCCAGCACCGCGAACGGCAGGAGCTTGCCCACGATAAACGCCTGCTTTGACAGCGGCGTCACGAAAAGCTGCTCGATCGTGCCTTTTTCCCTCTCGCGGACGATGGCGAGGGAGGTGAGAAAAACGGTGACGATCCACAGGAGAATACCGATAAGTCCGGGCACCATAAAGTTGGCCGATCGCATTGTCGGGTTGAAGAGAAGGCGGGGCAGGATATCGAGGGGCATTCTCCGTAAGGGATCTGTCACGCCGAATTTCGCCGCGGACTCGGAAAGGGAGATTCTGAGCCCGATGGCGTTTGCAGTGTTCAAGGCCTGCTGGGCGACGGTTATGTCGGAGCCGTCAAGCAGTACCTGCACCTGCGTCGGAGTGCCGGAGAAGCGGTCCTCCCCGAATCCCGGAGGGATGAAGATGCCGACCTTCGCCTCCCCGCTCCTGAGCGCAGCGTACAAATCCTCCGGATTCTCAACTTCATGGAGGATGTTGAAGTAGCCGGTGTTGTTGAAGCTGTCGGGAAGTGCCCTTGACTCGGCGGTGCGATCCTGGTCGCAGATGACAGTAGGGATGTTGCGGACGTCCATATCGACGGCGTAACCGAAGATTATTAGCTGGATGAGGGGAACGAACAGCGCGACGAAGATGGTGACGGGGTCGCGCCGCATGTGGATGAACTCCTTGTAGATGATCGCTCGCAATCCCCTCATCATCAGTTCATCTCCTCCTCGTGCTGAAGTCCTTCACGAAACCTTGTGAGGGTGACGAAGACATCCTCGAGAGTCGGCTCTATCTGTCGGATATTCTGAACGTCCACTCCCTGACCGTGAAGATACTTGCGGATATCCTCGGCGTTCACTCGATCTTCCATGAGCGCATGGACAGTCGCGCCGAAGATGGTGGAGTCGTGCGTGAATTCCCACCGCCTGAGCGCGCCGTGGACCCTCGTTATGTCGACTGCGTCGATCTCGTATCGCTGGGTGCCCTTCGGGTTGACGCGGGGCGTCTTCTTGAGCTCGTTGGGAGTGCCCAGAGCGATAAGATCGCCGAGATAGATGTAGCCGACGTTGGTGCATCGCTCGGCCTCGTCCATGTAATGCGTCGTGACGAACAGCGTGACATCCTCGTCAGCGAGCTGGAAAAGGAGATCCCAGAGTTCGCGACGCGCGACCGGATCAATGCCTGCGGTAGGCTCGTCGAGGAAGACGATTTTCGGCTCGTGAAGAAGGGCGCATGCAAGCGCCAGACGTCGCTTGTAGCCGCCGGACAGCTCGCCTGCCTTTCGGTCCATATAGTCTTCGATGCCGACGAGATCAACGACCGATGCGGTGCGATCTTTCAGTCGTCGACTGTACATGCCATAGATCATTCCATAGAACGTGATGTTCTCTCTTGCGGTGAGATCGTCATAAAGGGTGAAGCCCTGGGCCATGTAGCCGATGATCGTTCGGATGCGCTCTATCTGGGACACTACATCCAGACCGTCCAGGCTGGCCCTGCCGGCGGTCGGGGCAAGGAGTCCGCACAGAACGCGGATGAGTGTGGATTTGCCTGAGCCGTTGGGGCCGAGGAATCCGAAAATCTCGCCCCTGTTTACGTTGAACGTGACATCGTTCACGGCGACAACGGGACCGAAGGTCCGGGTGATGTGATCGACGACTATGGCAGGCTCGCCAGGCATTTGATCGTTATCGGTCAATTGTCAGTCAACAAGAGATACTGTCACATCGGCGGCCATTCCGGGCCTCAGGCGAAGATTGGAATTGTCGAGAGAAAGCTCGACCGCGAAAACCTGCGAGACTCTCTCCTCGACAACCTGCACGTTTCTTGGCGTGAATTCCGCCTTGGCGGAGACTTTTTCGACGACGCCTGTGAATGTCTCACCGGGAAAGCTGTCGACCCGCACAGCCAATTCGTCGCCTTCGTGAATGAAGCCGAGACGGTTCTCGGGAATGTAGACGACGAGCTTGAGATGATTCATGTCGATGATCTCGCATGTGGGTTGTCCGGGAGCGATGAAGTCGCCGGGCTTGATGTCGAACTCGGATATCATCCCCGCTGTCGGGGCTATCACTGTGGCTTCTTCAAGGTCGACATCGATGCGGTCAAGGGAGACAGCCGCTGCGGCTATTCGAGCCCGGGCCGCGTCGAGTTGCTCCTGGGTCGCCCCGGCCTCAAGCGAGCGAACCGCATTGACAGCGGCGTAGTAGCGTGCCCTCGCGGCGGCGATTTCCTCCTGGCGCGGACGACTTCTTGCAGCCTCCAACTGCTGTACAGCGGCGTTCCACTGATTCAAAGCGGCGTCGGCAGTCTCGCGCGCGGCTATGAACTCGCGCTCCGCTATAACTCCTTCGGCATACAGGGTTTCCATGCGGTCGGCGGCGTCTAGGGCGTTTCGATAGGCCGCTTCCAGGCTTGCCGCCTGGGCTTCAAGAGCCGCTATCTCCTCCGGCAGCGGTCCCGCCTCGACGAGCTGCCATGCCTGTCTGAGCGCTTCCGCTTCCTGGCGTGCGCGGTCTATGTCCTGCTGACGCGCTCCCGCAGCTACGACGTTATACGCGGCCTCTGCCTCGTTCATCATCGCGACAAGGCGCTCGCGCTCGGCTTCCAGCACATCTGTTTCCAATGCGAACAGGACATCGCCCTCCGCCACCATCACCCCGTCATCAACCATGACTGCCGCGACGCGTCCGCCGATTCTGGAGCCGGCATGAATCGCGTCCGCCTCGATCGTGCCGGACAGCGTCATCTGATCGGGTATCCCCTGCTGGCACCCGGCAATCAACGCACTCAGGAGCAGTATTGTCAGCGGAATGTATTTTCGTTTCATCTCAACTCCTCCTCATTCATCCAGGCCAAGTCCGCGCAGGGCGAAATTCAGAATGGTCCTTCGGTCCTTCCCGCAGAGCCGTGATTGTGCGGCGGATCCCTTGCCGCCAAGAATCTCGTCAAAGATCGGGATGGACACGACCATACCCATAAGCGTGCGCGCTGTAAGCTCCGGCTCCGGACAGTTTACCGCACCCGAGTTGTGCGCGCTCCTTAGAAATCCGGCAATTACTCGGCTGCCCCTCTGCGCGAGTTGTTTCTGTTTTTCTCTCAGCTTGCGCGACTGCCTGCGCTCGGACAGGAGCACTTTCGCAAGCACGCGGGTGTCCGGCGCTGAAAGGATATCAATGGCCAGACCGAGAGCGCGGGAGATAATGGATCGAGCTTTTGATCGGGTCAGCTCACCGTCGATCCCGAGCGAGGGCAGATCGAACAGCTGAAACACTCTTGACTGGTTCTCCCTGATGCGGTTCTCGACACTCGCAACGAGCAGGTCTTCCTTACTTGGGTAGTAAAGATAGATGGTGCCCTTGGAAACGCCGGCCTTGCGTGCGATATCGTCCATACGGGCAGCGGTGAAGCCGCCGCGCGCGAAGACCTCGAGAGCCGCATCGGCGATCTCGGTCGGGCGCTCATCGGGACGTCGACGCCATTTTGGGCGCTTGCGGGATTTTTTTCGAGCCTGAACGGACATATAACTAACTGACCAGTCAGTAATTTATAGCGAACAAGCCAAGTCTTGTCAATATCGAAGAGCGATTTCTTATCGCAGTATGGAGGGGCGACTTGCAGTCGCCCGGAGCGGCGGTTTGCAACCGCCGCAATC
>CAYLVL010000026.1:0-14023 GCA_964387135.1 uncultured Planctomycetota bacterium | reverse complement strand
GAGGCGGTCAAGCGAAGACCCTACTCCGTCGTCCTCATGGACGAGATCGAGAAGGCGCACTACGAGGTGTTCAACATCCTGCTCCAGATCATGGAGGACGGCGTTGTCACCGATTCGCACGGACGGCATGTCGATCTCAAGAATTGCATCATCATCCTGACGTCCAACCTCGGCACCGACTCGATCGGTGTGGATGAGCCTCTTGGTTTCAGGACAAAGACCGTCGACGATCTGACCACCGATCAGATCTACAGGCAGATGGAGCCGAAGGTCAAGGAAGCCCTGAAGCGCGCGTTCCGTCCCGAGTTCCTCAACAGGCTCGACGAGATCATCCTCTTCAGGGCGCTGAACGAGAAAGACATAATCGAGATCGCCCAGAAATTCCTCGATCGGGTAGCGGAGTCGGCTGCCGAACACGAACTCACGCTCGAGTACACCGAGGATCTCAAGCATTACCTCGCCAAGAAGGGCTTCTCGAAGGCGCAGGGCGCCCGTCCGCTCAGACGCGTGATTCAGAAAGAGATAGAGGACCCGCTTTCCGAGCGGATTCTCAAGGCCGAATTCCAGCCCGGCGACACGGTTCGGGTGGATGTCGAAGGCGAAGGGGACGATCAGCACGTGACGTTCAATCGCGAAACTCACGCGCTTGAGGGCGCCCGACCTCCCGCTCTCCCGGCAGGCCCCACCGAGTCCGGCGACTAACGTATTCCCTCCCATGCAGAGGCACGAGCGTAAGCGAGTGCGCACACCGAGCACGGACTTCCCCGCCCCGACAGGCTTGATTTTGCCTCCCGCATTCCTCATGATCTTTTGCAGGCCCGACAGCCTACAGCGTGCACATGTCCTTTCCGTCTGAATGCCCGAAATGCGGAACCGTCCTCGCGTTCCCGGATTCAGCTCCGCGCGACCCGATACGCTGCCCGGTGTGCAATTCCCGCTTCATGATGGAGGGACGCAAGCTGGCGGTCCTGGACTACACGGACTACTACCGGCTCCTCGGAATCGAGCAGAATGCAACTGATGAGCAGATAAGAAAAGCTGTTCGAGCAAAGGTGCTTGCATTCCATCCGGACCGAAACCCGGACGATCCAGGCGCAAACGAGAAGCTCAGGGAGGTCGTGAAGGCGAAGGAGCTTCTTACTGATTCAGTGAAACGCAGAAGCTACGACGCTGTTCATAACGCTCGCGCTCTCTCCACATGGGCGGAAGCTCAGCGGAGAGAGCATCACGACCGTCCGATTGAATACCGCGTCCGACCGGAGGAATACCGAAGGCAGCCCTGGGAGTACGGCAGGACCCCGAGAGAAAGAGGCGTTCGGATAGAAACCCCGTACGAGCGCGCCCGCGAGCGCAGAAGACAAACCGGGAATTATGAGGACATCGATCATCTCGTGGATGAGATCGAGGTGATCTTCATGCAGGCAGGCGTCCCGATCAACCTGAGCGGCAAGAAGGGCTACAGGGATTATGCACGGGTCAGATCGATCTGGCAGTCGCTCGGCATGCTGTCGCTCGGTCTCGCGGGTCTGCTTTTCGGTCTGCTGAACGGCAAACCGGCAGGCGGCGTCGTTCTTGCGTTGCTGGGCGGCATACTTGGCTGGGTGCTCACGTCATATCCGGGCGGACTTGTCGTTCTAGCAATGTTCATCGCGAGGATGTTTGTCTTCAGTTTCCTTATTGCTCTGGGTGCCGCGAAACTCGGTGCCGGGACATGGCTGCCCGACCTGTTCGGCGCACTCCTGAAGGTGTTCAATATCGCCACCGCGACCGGAGCGGCGGCACTGGGCCTTTGGTGGATCGGAGCAAGCACGCTTCGGTCGAGGGAGCCGTTTTTCGTTCATCATACGGTGCTCAGGCAGGGCGCGCTCGGCGCGTGGATGGGCGGCCTTTGGGCTCTGTTCTTGGTACTTGTTTTCGATGCCGAGCAGTACGGTCCCTTGCATGCGACTGCGGCATGGTGGTTCCTGCTTTTTACGGCTTACCTGATTCTGGACACGCAGGTTTTCGGAAGAACGTGGGTTTTCGTCCACGAGAGGAAATAAAGCCTGTAATGTGGTAGCGAATTAGGTGGCTGTTGGTTCGGGCACAGGAAAACCCCGGGGATTGGCCGGGGACATTTTTCCTGCTACATGTGTCGGGCCCGATACTCCCGATCTCTCGCCTACTGGTAGAGCTGGAACATCACCACAAGAATGTGGTCGGTCAGCCCGAGGTCCTTGGCGTAGACGAAGAACTGGCTGTTGGTCGGATTCGATCCGATCCCGAAATCCTTGTTCGTCTGAACCCATTCCTGGTAGATTGGAAGGGTTCGCAGCCGGGCTTTCTCCATGAACATGGACGTCGGGGCGCCTACCCTGAGGCCCGCGGAGTCGTAGAAGAAAACTCCCAGACCGTTGGTGGTGTCGTCGTTGAGTGCCTGCTCGGCCACAATCGCCAGGTACGTCGACAGGTGCTCGCAGTCGAAGTAGTGGATGAAACCGAGAAGCGCGGATGTACCGGGCTCGGGAAGGCCGCGATGCTCAGCGGGATAGAGTACTATGTAGCGGCCGTCCTGGTACTGGAATCCCTCCGCTTCGGCGATTTTCATGTTTCCCGTGATGGTGACACCATTGATTACCGCGGTGTCGTAGTAGCCGTCTCCGTTTGTATCATCGAAGACGTTGATCACGTCGGCGAAGTCACTGCTCAGTTCCACGACCTCGCTGTCGCTGTCCCTCAGGATGAAATCCTGGGCGCCCGCGACTCCGGTCAGTACGAACAGAAAGATGACAGTCAGCGTGATTGGAAGAATGGAACGGCGCATGCTGTTTTTCCTCCCGATGCTATGTCCAGACCTGATTAGGCATTCTATCACAGCCGTTCCGCGTCGGCAATCAGCCGACGCGTCATGCTATACTGAACTCTGCCATCAGGAATATCGGCACAAAAAAGAGATGTCCTCCAGTTATCCTCAAAATAAGGTCGTTCTGGTCGGCGCAACCGGGCTCGTCGGTACCGAAATCCTCCGAACCCTCGAGCGATTGCCTCTTCCAATCGACTTCCTGGTTCCCATGGCAAGCGAGAGGTCGGCGGGGAAGGAAATCACGTTCAGGAATGAGCGGAAAACGGTCGAGCTGTTCGATCCCGGCGCGTTTAGGGGCGCAAGATGGGTTTTTTTCTCGGGCAAGGATGGTCTCAGTGAGGAATTCTGCCCTGTAGCAGCGTCCGAAGGCGCCTGGGTGATCGACAATTCTTCGGTTTTCAGGCTGAAGGAAGACGTTCCGCTTGTAGTGCCCGAAGTGAATATGCACTCGGTCGGCGATCGACCCGGCATTATTGCAAATCCAAACTGCTCCACCATTCAGCTTGCCGTGGCCCTCGCTCCGATCAGGGACAGCTTGGGCCTGAAGCGCGTGATCGTCAGCACCTATCAGTCGGCATCGGGCGCAGGCAATGAGTATAACGACAAGCTTCGCGACGATGCGTCAATTTTCCTCTCCGAAGGTCCCGACAGCGTGGATGCCGACTCTCTCGCGTTCAACTGCCTTCCGGCTGTCGGCTCGATCGACGAGGACGGCAGATTCGGCGAGGAAACCAAGCTCGAAAGGGAGCTCAAGAAAATTCTCGATATGGAGCTGCTTCCAGTATGCGCTACCGCGGTAAGGGTGCCGACATTTGTTTCTCACTGTGAGAGCGTCGTCGTCGAGACCGAAAGCCCTGTCGATCCCGTGGATGCCCGGCGGATTCTCAAGGCCTTTCCGGGAATCGAAATCATCGACGATCCCGAGAACAGGGCCTTTCCCACTCCCCGCAGGGCCGAGGCAACCGATCCCGTCTGGGTGGGGCGCATACGCCGGGCGTGCGTGTTCGAGAATGATCTCGCGTTCTGGGTGGTTGCCGACAACCTGCGCAAGGGAGCGGCGCTGAACGCGGTGCAAATCGCGGTGGAGCTTGATCGAAGAACGGTCCAGAGATGAGCGAGTCTCCGAAAAATGCAAAGCCGCCGGCGCAACCCCTTTACCGAAAGCACGATGTGGTCAGGGTGATGCGCGAGATCGCCGTGCACATGGAGTGCTGTACAAGAGCCTGGATCGGCCTGGGCGAGGGTCGGGTGCTGATCCTCAAAGACGATATCAAGGGGCTGGCCACCTATTACATCTACGAGGAAGGCTACTTTACTTTCTACGATCGTCGGGGCGGCTCCAAGAAAATCCACATAGAGGAGATAACCGAGATCGCAGGATTCTGAAGGCCAAAAGCACCAGCCCGCCTCCGGGCCGAACCATCGGGAAAACGGAAGGCCGGCCACCGGTCGGATTTACTCCAACTCCCTCCCCGAACTCGCACTTCCCATTTTGGCTGAGTATTGCTTCGCTACTTCCCATTTGCCGAGCTTGCCGAATGTAAGGATTATCAGCTCAACGATCTCCCGATCGGTCGGATCTTCCTCGTGCAGGGCAATCAGCTCCTCGATTGCATCATCGAGATCTCCTGTTTCGATATGCGCGATCGCCAGGTTCTCGCGGGCAAGTATGCTGTCTTTCTTCAGCCTGGTGGCTTCTTCAAAACACTCTATCGCGTCTTCGTGTTCGTCCATATCATAGTAGGCCAGGCCAAGGTGGATCAGTCCCTCCACCGAGGTCGGCGCGATGTCCATGTGGCGTGCGAGTGCCTCGATTGCCTCCGGATACTGCTTGAGCTCAATCAACGACCTGCCGAGCATGAGCCACGCGATCGGATGATTCTCCTCCGTCTCGATTATCGCATGGAACAGTTCCGCGGCATCCTCGTACCTCCCGCTTTCGAACGCGACAAACCCATCGACCAGGAGCAGGGCGGAATCCTTTTCCTCTGTGTCGACCCCCTTCTTTGTGTTCTTCAGGATCTTCGCCAGATCAAACATCGTCTCTCCGAGAGGTCCTCCGCTTACTCAAGGGTCGCTGCAAGATCGGCCTTTTTCATCTCGTGCACGTACTGCTTTGCAGCCTCCCATCGCCCAAGCCTTCCCAGCGTTAGAACAATCAGCTCCACCAGGCTTGGATCGTTCGGGCGCTCTTCATGCAATGCGACCAGCTCGTCGAGAGCCTGATCAAGCTTGCCTGACGCCATCCTTGTAATCGCGAGGTTCTCGCGGACAAGCACGCTGTCCTTCTTGAGTTCCATTGCCTGCTCGAATCGCTCCACCGCGCTGTCCAGCTTTCCGCATTCGTAGTACGTGAGACCGAGGTAGATAAGGCCCTCGACCGATTGTGGAACGATCTTGAGATGCCGGAAAAGAGCGTCCGTGGCGCCTTCGTAGTCTTCAAGCTCAATCAGGCACCTGCCCAGCATCAGATGGGCGAGTGAATGGTCGGGGAAAGCCCTCGTGATTACCCTGAACTGCCTTGCAGCTTCCTTGAATTTGCGGCTCTCAAACAAATAGATCGCGTCCACCAGGTACTGCTCTACGCTTTTCGCTTTCTCTTTCGGCTTGGTTCGGAATATGTCAAGAAAACCGGGCATGAGTATTCTCCTCGCTGTGTTGACCGGGACAGCATCAGGCCCTTCGGTCGCTGTACAGCCAGAATAGTATCCGGAGGAGATTGCCTTGCGATTTTAAACGGATTGAAGGCTCAAGGCTGATCCAGACATCAGGTCGATAATCGGCATCAACCCCAAATCGGCGGCAGGTATCAGGAAATTACAGGAAGCTGGGTGCCTGAACAAAAAGGAACTTGACAGTACCATCCTGATGTGGTATACATGCTTCGGGATGTCACTTTGTGTATCCCGGCTTGTAATTTCTTGAAACGAGGTGGAAGCCTTGAATAGAGTGCGAGAGGCCAGACTGAAAGCCCACATGAGCCAGGATGAACTGGCGGCACGCTCGGGTCTTGCCCGACCTACGATCTCCAAGATCGAGAGGGGCGAGACGGTGCCCAGCGGACTGAGTCGCCAGAAGATAGCGGATGCTCTCAGTAGGCCGGCTGCCGAGTTGTTCCCGGAGGAAGAGGCAACCGTTGCCGCTCCGCTCGGGCCGCTGACATCCTCGAATATCATGGGCATCGCGATCGTCAACGGAACCATGGCCGCCGCCGGAGTACGTGGGGCGCGGGCAGGCGATGTGGCGGTGAGAGAGGCCAGGATCGAGGGCTTTCTCATCGATCACACAGGCGGCAAATGTCCCAACACACTGGTTCACCTGATCCGTGACGGCGAGAAGATCGATTCCACCGTCACCGGCAAGCAGGGGCGTTTCGTATTCAAGGAGCTTGAAGAGGGCGAGTACGTGCTTCTTGCGGAGGAGAGGTTCCAGCCCGTCACCGTCTCGTACTCCGACGAGACATTCGAGTTCGAAATCTAGATCACTTCCGCCAATAAAAGGGATGAGCAGTTCCCGTCGGGTCCTGGTTGAAATACAGCCGGGCCTTTTTTCATGCCCTCGAGGCTTTTACTCTCGTCCGGCTGATGCTTCTGTAATCGTCGCTTTCTCTGCTATCATTCCGTGGGTCGGATTTCTCCTGGCAGTATCTCAAGCCCGATGTCAGCTTCCAGTCTGAAAGAATGGCTCGACTCCGGAATGGCCCCGTCGGATTTCCCGGAAATTCCGGAGTCACAATCTGCTCGATTTGAGTTTATAAGGGAGCTTGTAACCGGCATCTCCAGGCTCGACACAAGTGACCTGGAAATCGCGGTATCCCGACTTCCCGCAATCCTGGGCGACCTCATTGAGCGGTCGATGATTGTCCGTGAGCTTGACGAGGTCGCCACGAATCAGACCTCTCCTCGGAAGTTTCTTCTCCTTGGCGAACTGGCGGTGGACTTCCTGATCCTCGACGAGGAGTGGCGGGAGTGCATCCCGAGACTCGACAGGCTCATCGAGGTCGCGAGAAACGCGGGGATGGCCGACGAGCTTTCGATTCTCTTCAACTACCGTGGAGTGTGCCTCTATCGGCTTGCGAGATACCCGGAAGCTCAGAACGATCTGGAAGAGAGCCTCAGGATCGCGGACGAGATCGATTCCGATCGAAGGCGCGCGCGCGCAAGCATCAACCTTGGGCTTGTCCTCAAAGAGATGGGACGGCTTGAGGATGCCGCAGGTTACTACAAGAGGGCTCTCGCTCTCGCGGGGGAGATCGGCGACGATCGAACCCTCCTTTCGTGCTACCTGAACATCGGCAATATCTACAAGGAGCTTGGTCGATGGGATGACGGTCGCAAGGCGCTTGAGAAGGGCATCGAGCTTGCCGGTAAGCTTGGGGAGGCCGTCGAGGTGATCCGTGGCAGGCTCAATCTCGGGGTTCTGATCCAGGAACAGGACGAGCGACTTGAGGACGCCGTGGAGATTTTCGAGGGCGTCATTGCCGAGGCCGGAGATACCGGTGCCGAGCAGCTTGCGTCAATTGCCCGATCCAATCTAGCCCTGGCGCTGGTGAAGCTGGGCAGGGCGGATGAATCGGTCGAGCTGTCGCGATCGAGTCTCGAGAAGGCCGAAAGCGAATCCGATCCGGAGGGAGCCTGGCGGGCGGCGGCGAATCTTGGTAGAGCGTACGCCTTGCTTGGCAGTATCGACGAAGCCGACAGGTCGTTTCTCAGGGCGATGGACGCGTTCGACTCGCTCAGAAAGGGACTTGCATCCGACAGGGATCGGATAGAGTACCAGCGAAACCTCAGGGAATTGCTCTCGGAGTACATCAACTTCAGTCTCGATCATCTTGGCGTCGAAAATGCTTTCGCGAGGCTGGCAAGGGGAAAGAGCAGGGCGCTGATGCAATCGAGGGAGTCGAAAGTTTCTCCGGATGGCGGAGCTGCCGTTGAAGATGCCGAGACCCCGGATAGGATTCGGGACTCAATAAGCCGCCATCCCGGCTCGATTCTGCTCGATTTCTTAATCTCCGGAACCGATCTGGGCGTTTTCGTGCTTGATGACAGCGACCTTACGCATCACCGTTTGCCTGTATCGATTCCTGAAATCCAGCAGCTCTTGCAGGATTTTTATCGTGATATCGGCCTTTTCATCGCCAGCGCCGAATACCGCGACGCTCAAAGGGGGAAAGACATTCAGCCGCCGGAGGCTCTTATCAAGCTCGAGGCGGCATTGATCGAGCCTGTTCGCCACAGGATCGGCGCATCGCAGCATCTCTGGATAGTCCCGCAGGGGATTCTGCACGCTGTGCCGTTCGCCGCGCTTGCTGACAAAGAAGGCAGGTACCTGATCGAATCCAAATCATTCTCGATTCTTCCCGCAAGCGACTTTCTTACCGCCGCAAACCCCGGCAGTTTGCCGGAATCGGATCGGGCTGTAATCCTGCAAGGCGGGAAAGAGGGGCTTGAGGCTGTCGACAGGGAGATCGAAGAAATCGGGGGGCTGTTCGGCGCTTATGCGGAAGTGGCCGATCTTTCGGCCGTCCTGCTCCGGGACGGTCTCGCCGGCCTCAACAATCTGCTCAAGCGAGCCACGGTAATTCACTTCGCCGGTCATGCGGAGTTCGACCGTACCGATCCGTTCTCAAGCGCGCTCGTTCTCGACGACGGCACCCGCCTCGGAATCAGTGAGCTCGGGTCGGGAGAACTGGATCTCTCGTCCGCCCGACTGGTATCCCTCGCGGGCTGCGAAACCGGGGTAGGGGAGATTCTTGCCGGGGATGAGTCGGTCGGACTGGCGAGAGCATTCCTCGCTGCGGGAGCCGACTCGGTGCTTGTGAGCCTCTGGAAGGTGTCCGATGAGGCCGCATGCGAGCTGATGCCCGAATTCTACCAGGCCTGGCAATCCGGGCTTTCAATGCCGGATGCACTCAAGTCGGCAATCAACAATATGCTGTTAAAAGCCCGTGAGCATCCCTATTTCTTCGCTGCCTTCTATATCGTGGGCTCGGGTTAGTCCCGGGAGCGCTTTGTTTTTTTCTTGGGAATTTCCCAGCCTAGCCCTTGAAAATCGAACAAAAACGTTACAAAATATATCTGAAAGCTACAAAAGGAATCCCCCGCCGTTCTTCAGGCGTGTGAATTACTCTCCGGGTACGTGCTATGAACATAAGACGCGGGCATAGACGAAGCTTGTGGGGTGCGCTGATACCGCTGGTGCTGGCTCTTGCGCTGAGCAATATGGCACTGGTTCTGCTGCCGGGATGCCTCAACACGCGGGACAGCGGATCGACTGTCACAGGACGCGCCCTGAGTATGCCGGGCCCGGCTGCCGTTCCGTTCATCCGGACGCTCATCAAGGGCGACAATGCGATTCGCTTCCAGGTCACCGACTCCAACGGCTCTTTCACCGTGATGCATGTGCCCAAGGGCAGCTACACGGTGAAGTTCGCGAGGTTCGGAATCGATCTGTACTCCCAGGATCTCGTGATCGACGAAGACGAGCAGACGTACATTGTCAACATGCCGGACCTGAGCACCGGGGAAGTCGCGCTTTCAGGTGTGGTGACCGACCTTTACGGTCCTGTGGAGGCGGCGGAGGTATGGCTGACCTACGATGAGAGCGGCCTGGCCAGGGCGGAGACCGACGAGGAGGGTGTGTACAGGTTCGAGGATCTGCCTGCGGGCTTCGCCACCCTTGTCTGTCTCGCCGAAGATCACCTGATGCGTTTGTTTGAGGATATCTACATTGGCCCCGGCGGATACGGCAGGTTCGACACGGAGCTTGAGGTCGTGCCGGATTACGACGGCGGTCTGGTTTTCGGCGTGGTGCAGGACTCGGACGGCGAGCCGCTTGATGATGCCTACGTGGGCATCTTCCCGGCCAACGCGGAGCCGTCTCTCTACATGGTCGCGCAGGAAGAAACGCTGACGGTGACCGGCGGATACCAACTGGCTGAGGTGCCTCCCGGCGTTTACACGGTGATCGCGACCAGGTCGGGTTATGGAATTAAAACGCAGGATGTGGTTGTGCAGGCGTTCGGCGAGCACAGGCTGGACTTCGTGCTTGATTCAGACGAGGAGATCTGGCTCGGCACGAATAAGGGAAATTGAATCGCTGTCGGTAGGAAATCGGAGCGCCGGCTGCCAGCCAGGCGGGAAATTGAATCGCTGTCGGTAGGAAATCGGAGCGCCGGCTGCCAGCCGGCAGGAACGCAGGCCTCCGGCCGGCATTTCGCCCCAAATGCCGCATTGGGTCCGCTAAACCCGCATAAATAACGGCTTGCCCACCCGGCGTGATGATATCTGTGGAGGGCCGGACCCGTGATTCATAACCTCAATACCAGCTTGACCATCCAGACTATCGCGCCCGCGAAAGGCGAGCACAGCATGTGCCTAAGGCTGACCGGGCGACTTGCGGGCGATGCGGCGTACATGCTCAGACGCGCCGTCGAGCCTGTCTTCGTTACTCCTTCAACCCCCACTCTCAAGCTGATGATGGACGGCGTGAAGTACATGGATTCAAGCGGTGTGGGCGCCATTATCTACATCATCAAGCAGATGCGCGAGCGTGGCGGGAAGCTGGAAATCCATGGCCTGAGCGATGTGGGACGCGAGCTTTTCCAGATACTAAAGCTCGCCAGCCTTAAGGAAGTCGTCACTCTCTGCGATGAAGACTAGGCAGGGACGCAGGCAGGAGAATATCGAGATGGATCCCAGCGGAAAGCTGATAATTAATCACTCTCGAGACGAGGAGAATAACCTTACGCTGTTCCTTTCCGGCGACCTTGATATCAGGACCGCGCCCCAGCTCAAGCGCTTCATCGACACCCTGATCAAGGAGGGAGCCGACTGCCTAAGGCTCGATCTCTCACGACTCTCGTATCTCGACAGCTCGGGATACGTTGCGCTGATTGATGCCACACGTCGGTCGCAGAGCACCAAGTGCCAGCTCAATCTGACCAACATGCCGCCCTGGATGACAGAGTTCTTCGACATGAGCGCCCTCGAAGCCTGACTGTAAGAACCGAAATCCGTATTCCGCGAGCGCCGTTAGTACCGGCGTTGTTTTTCTCATCAAAGCAGCTCGCTCGGCTTGCGCGATGTAAAGCATCTGCACGGTGAAACGGTTATAATGGCCGGGCTATGATGAAAAAGAGATCGATCCGAGCTATATGCGAAATCATTCCGCTTCTCATCCTGTTTACCATCGGAACTTTTCGGGCCAATGCACAGGATGAGCCGGCGCCATCTGATATGGATCAGCAGGATGCAGCCGAGGAAGGCGCGGAGGTGCCTGAGAGCGAGGACGGGCTTTCCGAGGGAATCCTGAAAGGCGCGTACTGGTGGACGGACATCAATCCTGTCGCGATCTCGGCACTTGCCGATTTCGGAATCGATGCGGTCGCGATCAGACTGGGTAAGCTGAGCGCCGCCGTAGATCAGCCGGGCCTTGCTTTGGAGAACGCCCAGGATATTTCAGCTCTATCCGATCTTCCCGCATCACTCAGGTTTCGTCTGGTAATTGAAACCGATGAAACTGTCTGGCGAGAGGGGAACCGGCAAGCTCTTCCCGAATGGCTCAGTTCGGATGCAGCCGAGATGGTCGAGTCGGCGGGGATCGATGTCATGTCCATCGAGGTCTTACTGCCGTCGAGCGATGATGCAACCCGTAACACTCCCTCGGTTGACACTCTTGCCGCTTTCCTTGAAGACCTTGAAGCGTCGGAGATCGATATACCTGTCGAAGTTGGAATGAACGCAGGCTATTTTGCGGGACTGTCTCCGCTCGATAATGAGAGACTTGCGCGAATCGCCGAGGGAGTGGTGGTCTATTTCATGGACTACGACTACTCGTCGGTCTCGCCGAGAATCACGGACAGGGCGTGGATTGACGCCACAAGCGCTGAGCTCGCGAGAGTGGGAATTCCTTTCACGGTGGTGCTGCCGGTGTTCAACCGCGCGATCCTGTACGAGCAAACGTCGGCGGGCGGGACGGTTCTGCCTGCTGTCGATCTTGCCTCGCTCATAAGCGGCAGCGATGTTAGGCCGATGGGCTCGGCAGGCACCGAGTATGTGATCACTCAGCCTGTGGAATCGATGGGGGCGGCGCTTTCGGAGGGCGACCGGATCAGGGTTATCGAGAGCCTGAGGGAGATCGATCTCGGGAGCCTTATCGACGGGCTTCCACGGATGGCCCCGAACTGCCGCGAGATCGATCTCTACAGGTTTCCGCTTGTACCCGGATTCGATCCTGCCGCGAATGAGGTGCTGACCGCTGCGGGATGGCTGGGATCCCCGGCAACTGTTGCATCGGACGAACTCGACCTGGAAAAGGAAAAACTGGATTCGAAACACGGCCAGGCCCAGCAGATAATCTGGATGATTACGCTTGCCCTGATGCTTGTTGTTCTGATGAGGATGTTCTCGAAAGGCGCGGGGCAGCAGCAGGGGACGAAGTGAGCAGGCAGCCGTGACAATGAAGCTCGTTCAGATTGGAATCATACATACACCCTTCAAGCAGTCATCCGGAACACCGATCCAGCCGAAATACGGGAAAGACGCCCGCGGAGAGGTGGAAGTGTTTCCGGAGTTTGCTGAGGGCCTTGATGACCTCGAGGGCTTCGACCGAATCTGGCTCATCTTTGGCGCCCACCGCGCCCGTCCCGCAGGACTGAAGCAGGTGCCATACCGTGATACGGTCGAGAGAGGAGTTTTCGCGATCCGGTCTCCGTCCAGGCCGAACCCGATCTGCATCTCTCCGGTCAGACTCCTTGAGAGGGAAGGGAACCGCCTGATGGTTGCCGAGGTAGACATGCTCGATGGAACGCCCCTGTACGACATCAAGCCCTACATCGCGAGGGTTGATGCTTATCCCGACGCGAAGGGAGGCTGGTTCGACAGCGCGAGAGGCGAACGCGAGGGGGTCGAGCGAGCCGACGATCGGTTCTCATCTGACGAAAGCGAGGGAAATGATCCGAGATGAGAAGGCCGGCTTTCAAAGTCACTCGAATCAAGCGCGATGAGTTGGGGCGGCGCTGTTGAGATCGTCGGCAACCTGGATGAGCGTCTGTTGCATCAATGCGCAGAGGGTCTCGGCTCCATCTTCGACCGAGAAGATGTCGATACGGCAGACAGTCAGCCTCTTTCCCGACTTGACCACCTCGGCCCGTGCGATGATCCTCTCGCCCTTTGCGGGCCCGATGAAATTCACTTTGAACTCCGCCGCGAGCACGTTAGTCTCCGGCGGAGCGAGGGTGTAGGCCGCGAATCCGCCCGCGGTGTCGGCGATCATCGTGATGATCCCTGCGTGGAAGTAACCATTCTGCTGCGTGACCTCCCCGGACCATGGCAGGCTGATCTCTGCGAATCCCGGACCGGCGTCCGTGAGTTCAGCTCCAATATGTACCAAGGCTTTCTGCTCCGGAAAGCGGCTCTTCATGGGGGCCAGGAGATCCGAATCGTTGCTGTTGGTTTCGTCCATGTTTCCATTATAATCCAGAAGGGTGATGAGAATGACCATCGAGCCGCAGAACTATCGGAAGGAGTATTCCGAAGAGGGCTTCTGGAAGAAGCTGGGGAAGTACGCAATTATCATCGGCAGGGAGCTTGTCGAGATGGCCCTCAAGCTTTATTACGCTCTCCAGGACCCGGAGATACCGACATGGGCGAAGAGCGTCATTATCGGTGCGCTGGGGTATTTCATCCTGCCGCTCGACGCGATTCCCGACTTTACACCTGCGGTCGGCTATGCGGACGATCTTGGAGCGCTCGCCGCCGCACTGGCGACCGTCGCGATGTTCATCACTCCCGAAGTCAAAGAAAAGGCGAAGCAGAAGCTGGACGACTGGTTCGGCTCTTGACTCCGATCGGCTGGGAGAGCGGAGTTACTCGGTGCGGTGGACCATGTCCCAGTCCAACTCGGTCGCGATAACGAAGCGGGCATACCTGAAGTCGCGCGCCTTTGCCTCTTTGATCTTCCATCCGGAGATGCACCTTGAACGCCTGGGCCGCGACCCGCCGGAACTCAGCCGGCAGCTTCCTGTTGAGAATGTGCTACCTCACGTTCGCCCATCGCAGCGGGTACCAGACGTGGATGTTGCCGTGGATCCGGTTGAGCTCGTCGTGGGACAGCGAGCAGATGGAAGGGCAATGATCATGACGCAAGCCCGCTGACCCCGCGCATGTAGGAAGGTTTCGC
>CAYLVL010000025.1:0-14087 GCA_964387135.1 uncultured Planctomycetota bacterium | reverse complement strand
TGCCTTCGCGCAGATCTGATTTTTGCGCACCCTTCCGGCACCATGGAGGCACGCACCTGAATCTAACCCATTTTCATATCGTTGTCAAGGGCTATCTAACTAAGTAGCCACTTACTCTCAAGGGCAGAAGAAAAAGCCCCCGCCTGGGACGCGGGGGGGCATATAGGCTCGTGCTCTTGCCAGAAGCAAGCGGTATTTCAGGTAAATCACATAGTCTTGATCGAGGCCGACCAAGAAGCCAGGTCAAGACGGGAATATGGTCACGGCCATGTTGAAGCCGAGAGTGTCTTCATGCAACACGTAGATATCGCCCGTGACCTCGTCCACGTCAAGCCTGTAGCCGATGCCCGGGGGCCCGGCAGGAGCGTACATGGCCCCGGGCGTTGGTATCGGCATGCTTGTCGACAGCAGTGTCGGCGCCGGCGGAATGACCTGGTAGATCTCGACCGCGACTACGCCGCTGACCGGATCAACAACCAGGACCGCCAGAAGGTCCTCGTTCCAGATAGGCTTGGGCGTTCCACCGAAGCCGGAGAAGTTGGAGATGAACTCCACGTCCATCGGGAAACCGGTGCCCCCGAAGAAGCTGCCCATCGGTATGGTTCCATAAGGGCCTATCGGCGCGGGACCGGGAGGCGCGACACCGAAATCCATCTCATAAATCTCCACATCGCTGTCAGCATCGATAGTTGCAGCGATCACCCATTGCGCGATGGGCTGGGGCAGGTTCGATCCGTACAGGTTGTCTGCCGGATCGTCATCTATCGCCAGCGCGTAATAAGGCTCGGGAAAGACCATTCCTCCGGAAGGCGACGGACCGCCGGGCGTGAAGTTGAATAGCCCGGGACCCACTCCGACCATCGATCCACCAACAGGGGCCACGACACCCACCGAGCCTGGCATGTCAACCGGCGTCAGTGGGGGCTGAGCGCCCATCGACGGGAACCTGAGGAAGTTGACGGGCGTGAGGGCGAAAGGTCCTACAGCCGGTCCGCCGCAGGCGGCAAGGATGCCGCTCATGTCCTGGGTGTAGAGACCGTACAAATCCGCGGACATCGGTGCGGACGGCGAGCCCATGTCGAATCCTGCGCTCGTATCGACCGCGACGTCGGGGCTGGGCGGAATCAGCATCGACAGCGAGGTGAACAGGTCATTGAGCGGCGGACCACCCACGATATAATGCTGGAATGCGGCAGGGTCAGGCACGCCGATCTCGCCGAGCTTCCCGGTCATCTGGCTGTTGGTAGTGAGTATCTCGCCCTGTGAGTTGCCGTCGAAGTGAATCACCGACGGGATCATGTCGGGGCCGCCCGGGAAGAGCCCGGTAGTAAGCCACATCCAGGACGGCGCGGCTCCGCTTGTGTACGGGCATGTGAAATGCGCCCAGTTCATTGTGCCCGGCCCGATCGGGAAGAAGATCCCCGGCTCGTCCGCAATAACCATCACTCCGGGCGTACCGAGGCTCGGCCCGGACAGAATGCTTATGTCCGGGTGTGACCACGGCACCGTGCCCTGAGGCGCGTAGAACGAATCCCAGAAGAACGGACAGCCGGCGATTCCCTGTAATGATGCCAGGCCCTGCACGATGACCTGGTTGAACATCGCGGGTGGCACGGGATCAGTGTACGGAGGGTTCGCCACGTAGATTGCGAACGGAAGCGATGCGCTTGTTGCGTTGGGAGCCCCCGATCCGTCGTCCACCTGGCATGCGAGATCCCACATACCCGCGCTCGCCGCCATAGTGCCGAAATTGATCGTCACATCTCCCGGTGTCGGATCACCCGGGATTGTGTAGCTCGGCGGGTTTCCGGCAGGTACAAGGCTCCAGTTGTATGTCAGTACCTGGCCCGGATCGATGTCGGATGCGACAACCGAGTATGTATGTGTGCTGTTGAGCCATACCGGTGTCGGTCCGTTGACTACTCCTATCAACGGACGGGTGTTGTCCCTCGTGATCGGGTAGTTGAGGTTAAGGTCGGCAGGCGGATAGCCATCCGAGACAACACAATCGACATCGAACTGCCCGACCGAAAGCGTGGCAAAGTCCAGGTTAAACGGGTCCCCCGGTACCGGTCCGATGATCCTTGTGCCGCTCGGCTGAGCCGTGACGGTCCATGCGTAACTGAGGATGTCGACCGGATCGGTGTCGAGGTCGACCGCGTTGGAATTGTAGGTCGCGATGCCCGTGTTGCCGTCGCCTGACGCCGGCCCGGTGATGCCGGTCGACGCGGGAGGAGTGTTGACTTCGAACACACCGGTGACGGTCGGCGCAGGCACGCCGCATCCGTTGATGAACTGGAAATCATACATGCCCGCGCTGACTGCGCTGAAATCGAAATCCGCCTGCGCCTGCGTCGGGGAGGTCACCTGCACGTTTGTGCCGACGACTCCCCCTGTGATCCGTCGGAAGCTGGCTGCAAGGGACGGTCCGGGCACGAAATTCGTCCCGTTCCAGACCAGCCCCGGGACAATGTCGTTCACATTCGCTATGCTGACCGCGAAGCTCGTGACTGTGGGCGTCGGGCACGGATTGTAGTTGAGAACGTCAACCGTGAATCTCTTGAATGCGGCAAGAGGCGCTCCCGTCGGGTAGGGCGAGCCGAAACCGTTGTCGTAGTCACTTGGTGAGGCGCTTTCCGCGGTTATCAGGAATTCCTGCGGTCCCGCCTGCTGCGGCACACAGCCGGCAATATCGACGGTAAACACCGACGAATTGTCCTGACCGGCTGAAATCGTCACCGACGAGAGCATGTCATAGCTGCCGCCGGGAATCACCACACCGAGCGCATCCTCTATCCAGAGATGGACCAGCTCACCGGAGACACCGGCAGGATTGGCTGCGCCCTGCCAGTCGAAAATTTCGATCTGAAGTTTCAGCGTTCCGCCATTGTCGCTCGGATCGACGTAATAGAGGTCGGTCCCGGCGGTTGTCACCGCCATGTAGAAGGCTTCCTGGAGATTGGCGGTCGGACCGTAGTCGTCGATGTCCGGGTCCGGAAGGCTCGCCGGATCGGGCTTCGACCAGCTCGCGAGGATCGCGTACTGGAACCTGATGTACGGCTTTCCCCCCTGCATCGGGAATTGAATCTCGAACCGCCTCGTCAATGTGCTCCCGGCCTCGAAAACGCCCCTGAGATTCTCGTGGCCCGTGGTCTGATAGAAAACGGCTACATCGGTTGTGGCATCAAGATTTTCCGTATAGTACTTGTAGCCGTTGATTGTCGACGTCGGCACGAACCCCGGAATCCCCTTGACGCCGGGCGTGAAGCCCAGAAGCCCGGCCTGCGTGAACTCCGTCGCGTTCATCCATCGCGTATACCCGTCGGCGTTCAGCAGAATCGCCTCGGTGCCGTCGGATAGGGGGTAAACCACGCTCGGGTCGTTGTAGCCCGTAACTGTGCCGTCACCCATAAATACCCCCATCACATCGAAGCCCCTCAGCTTCGTGAGTGATGGGAAGGGATGGGTGAAACTGATGTCCAGGTCGATCCTGCCGGCCGTCTTAAGTTGCGAAGCGTCGACGACCGAAAGACCCAGGTTGCTCGAGCTGCCCGCGGGCGGCTGGAGGAACATTGTGACATTGAACGTGAATTCCGAGTGCCTTAGCGGCACGATCTCGAACTCGCCCGTATCGGGATTCATGCCGACATCGAAACAGGCCCAGACAACGCGCGCTCCTGCAGCGTTCTCGTCCAGGACCTGATCGAGATCTGTAATCCCTGCATCGGGCGAAATCGAGTTCGGCATCGTGGGGTTTTTCCCTGACCCGCTGCATCCGGCGACAAACGCGATCATCGCCAACGCAAGCAGGCTCACGGAAAAGAACCTGTTGAAAGACATGAGAGACACCTCCGTTTTTCGGGGGGAGATTGAAATGCGGAAACAACGGGTCATTATCAGCTCTTCCCGGACGCCATTTGAGAGAGATTGCGCCTGTGGACCCGGGATCGCGGAACCCCTCTATACGACAGGATATATTATAACAATCCATGCAATCGATTCCAAAGAGACCTAATCCGCGGCTCGCGATGACGATTTTATTTTCCTGAGCAGTGGAACCAGTTCCGGACAGGCTTCGCCGGCAAGACTGATCGCCTGCGCCTTCAGGTTTTCATCTCCCGATCCCTCGGCGAGCTTCCTCACAACCGGCACCAGCTTCCCCGCTGGATGATCGGGATGAAGCCTGACCAGTCGCTCGAGCGACGCGAGCGGATTGCGCCAGTCGAGGCGAGGTTTCAGCGTCAGATCATCGAGATGGCCTTCCTCGCCGATCGACAGGTTGACGATGTCGGTATCGGACACCTTGCGACGGAGCCGGATCGGGATTCTCCTGAAGAGCCCGACAGGAGCCCACGCGAGGGTCTCGAGGAGTATCCTTGCGGTTACCGGGCCGAACTGCCTTTCAATCCTCGCCCGACGCATGTGCAAGCGAGCGTGAAGCGCCCAGAGCCTGATAACCGTGCGGAATCGCATGTTTTTCATAATCGTGCGATACAGGTTCCGCTGGATCAGGTGATACTTGAAAAACAGCGGCATTCCTCTTGTCGTGAGAGAGTGATGATGCCATGCGACCGCCGCAGGCTCGTAGATGATCCTGAAACCGAGGATGTTGGCGCGATAGCACCAGTCGATGTCCTCGTAGTACATGAAATATCCGGGATCGAGAAGCCCCACCCCGCCCTCCGACATCGGCTCGAACGCGCTCCGCCTTGCCAGGAACGCCGCGAAACAAGCGCCCATCGGACGGTCGCTCACATCATACTGCCCGATGTCGATCTGTCCCACGCCACGGTTGTACGCCAGCATCAGCCCGTTCACCAGCGTCCCGGCATTGTCAATCACCGCGCCGAGCCCGTTATGAGGCAAGTCCCCGCCTTCTTCAGACGGATAGAAAAGCGTTTTCCCCGCTATGCCGACAACATCATCCCCACTTGATTTCAGCCTCTCAACGGCTGCGGCGAGATAACCGGGATCGTAGACAATATCGAAGTTCGAGATGAGCACGAACGGGGTGTCGATTCGCCTGAGCGCCATGTTGATTGCGCCGCCGAACCCGTAGTTGCGATTCAGCGGCAGCACCCCGCAGTCATCGGACTGGAATGAAAGCGCAACCGCATGCTCGGGATCTGATTTCGCGAGATTATCGGCAATGAGGATGATCGGCCTGGGATCCTGGGCGCGCAGCGATCCGAGGCAGGCTGCAAGGACCTTCGCGTCAGGAGCGTAGGTTACGATTATTGCGGTTACTGAAGCTCCGTTGGGCATTCGTGATTCTCCGCTGGCTCCCGCCCAGAACCCTCTCAAACAACCGCACGAACTCCCCTGCGCATTTCCTCCAACTGAAGCCCTTTGCCCATTCCCTGCCCTTTTCTCCCATCTCTCGCCTCAGCGACGGATCAAGTATCAGTTCCTCGAGCCGCCGCTCGAACTCCCGCCTGCTTCCGACCAGATATCCCCCCTCGCCGTCATCAACGACTTCCGGGTGCGCGGCGAGACGATACCCGAGCACCGGCTTGCCGAAATACTGCGCCTCCAGGATCGGAAGATCGAATCCCTCCCACTTGCTTGCGGTCGCATAGATATCGCACCCGCAGAACACCTTGCGCATCTGCCAGTCAGGGTGATTGAGAAGCGGCACGATACCCGATTGCCTGCAAAGCTCGCCGTCTTTCTCCGTCCCGAGCCCCACCATCACCCATCGAAGCTGCGGATGCTTCTCTCTCATTCTCGGCACAAGATCGAAAAGCTCGCCCGTGCCCTTGTACGGCTGATCGACAGGATTGATGCGGCCGACATACAGCCCGACGATATGCTCGTCCTTGAATCCCAGCTCCCTTCTGAATTCCTCCCGCAGTTCCTCGTTCGTCCGACGATCGACCGGCACTTCTCTCGGTTTCGACGGATCTGTGGGATGAGGCTGAAGAACGGGTTTCGGAAAAAGGAGGGGGTAGTCGGGATGCGACGGATCGTAGTGCTCGACCCCGTGGTGGATCGGCGTTGTTTTTGATCTTATGAACCAGGGGAGCGCGCGACGTGTGAAATCGGAGTTCGAGACGATAGCGTCGGCCCTGGGGTGGTAGAGATAGAACTGGGTGAGGCGCATGTACGCCCACATGAGCTTCTTACGCCAGGAAAAACCGGTCGTGGGGACAATGCCGAACTCGTAATTGACCACCGGCTTCTTGAGGAACCACGGGTAATAGAAATAAGGCTGGGTCGCGATGAGGTAGATGTCGTTCGGTTCCTCGTTGAAGTAGGCGATATGCCTTCGCGCACGCCACTCGAACCGCATGAAGAACCGATGGGGCACAACGGGCTTATGGATGAGCTTGTAGGGGGCGTTCGCGAAAGACCCGTCGTGATTGGCGGCATACAGACGGACATCGTGGCCCAGGGCGGTCAGGGCGCTGGCGGTCAGGTGGAGAGTGAGGTCCACTCCCCAGCCGAGGCGCATCCATGAGGTGATGATGCCGATGTTCATGCGAGCGGTCGACGGCTGATTGATTATACCGTTTAAGCAGGACGGATGCAGGAAGCCCGACCCCGCCGGCGCTCCGGTTCGGGTATACTCAATAATATTTGGAGATCATTCCATCGGACAACCGGAGGAGAATACCGATGCTCGTATCGTTCAGCATGGTGCCTTTGGACAAGGGTCCGCATTTCTCATCGATTGTGGCGCGACTGATGAAGATCGTGAAGGAAAGCGGGCTTCCGCATCAGCTCACGCCGATGTCGACGATTATCGAGGGCGAATGGGATGAGGTTCTTGATGTCATCAACAGGTGTCGGCTAGAACTGAGAAAGGACTCGGAGAGAGTCAGCATCAAGATCTGGGTCGATGACAAAGCCGGCGCGACCGATATGCTCCACAGGAAGACCGAATCGGTGATGGAGAAACTCGACGAGGGCTGATCGCCTTCTGTGTTAGAATTATGATGAAAGGGAATCAGCACGAATCCTGTGGCCGTTTCCGCTGATACACACTCTCATTGAAGGGGTTTTACAGCATGCGAAGAGCGATCCTCCTTACAATACTGCTTGTTCTTTTCACAATTGGAGCCTGTTCAAGCCCGACATCTCCCGACGCTCACAGGGCGGAGGGGAATGCGCCGGCAGATGGATTCCTCGCCCGGTCGGGCGTCTTCCAGCCCGACATTGACGCTCGCGGCCGCTACATCATGGGCGCCTGGGAGCTTTTTCTCGACTTCGACGCGATGAAGGCCGAAGCGATCCCGCAAAGGCTTGCCGAAGGCCACTTCAACGTGCGCAGGTTCATGGAGGAAGCTCCCTGCGCCACATGCCTTACCCTTCTCAACTTCATCAAGAACCCCGATGACACTTTCAATATAGACGTCCAGTTCGAGCACCCATTCCCTGGGCTCGACAACCTCAGCGGCTTCGATGTCCGCGGTATTGCGATCTTCAACGGCAGTTACCACTTCCCCGCGTCCGGCCTGATTATGAGCGACCACACACTCGGCGACATGGAGCTTCTGAACGCCGACGGGTATACGACTTTCTTCAATCCAACCGACTTCCCCCCCGGCTCGAACATCCCTGTTCTGGCTTACAGCCGCGGCAAGGCCTCGACCAGCCTCACGAATCCCGCCATGTTGAACGGGTACAAGTGTTTCCACACCGACATTCAGCGACGCCTGTTCCGTGCAGGGGAATCCGACACGCGCAACTACCATATCGCCAAGCCGCAGGGCACGAGGATTCGAGTGGGCTATGTCGTCGACGCGTGCTGGGAGCCTCCCCTGTACAAGCCCGTGGTGGACCCGCTGACGGATTTCGGGACAAACGCCAACTGCCCCGAAGCCTACTTGATGGACGTGACCATCGGATCGGGCATGATGCCCGGTTGCGGCTACGCACCCTACCGGATCGACGCTTATGATCACCAGGGAACGGATACAGTCGCCTCGGTCACCATCGAAGCTCCCGATCTTTTTGATGGGATCATCACCAACTCGTCCGGCACGGACATGGGGGCTTTCAAGCGCTTCACCGGAAATATCCCGAACGAGATGGAAGTCGGCGAAGGCGAATATCGCGTTCTTGTCGGGGTTGTCGACAGCATCGGCGATCCGTATCTCGGTACCGCGACGGCCTACACGCTCACTACCGCCACGGTGGAGATGGCTCCGATCGATTACGAGAACGGCTGGCGCAGGCATGGCAGGACCCTCGATAACTGCAACTACAATCCCCACGAAACGCAGATCGGCACGGACCTCGAGGAGTACTGGACGCATCAGTTCACGGAGACGATGGGCGGCGTGTTCGAGTCCACCCCGACAATCGGCGCTTCTTTCGTCTACATCGTCACCCACTCGCTGCTGGGAGACAGGATATGGGCGCTCGATCTGGACAGCGGCGAGCCGGAATGGGATTCAATACTCAAGTATGTGCCTGATGTGATGATCTACCGGTCCACGCCGACGATCGGCAACTGTGAGCTGTGGGTCGGTGGATCGTCGGTTCTATGCTTCGACAGTGAGGACGGGGACCTGCTGTGGACCGACGAAGAGCAGGATAAGCAGTATATCCAGGGCGGGCCGGTTGTTGTCGACGACATCGTGATCATCTGGGGAACGGATAACTACCTGAGCGCGTTCAACGCCTTCTCTCACGAGTTCATGTGGGACTACTCAAACGGCGAGGAGCTCGGCTGCCCGAGCACACCGGCGGTCTCCGACGGTGTTGTTTACGCGGGCGACATGCTCGGGTACGCGTTCGCGCTGGATATCGAAACGGGCGATGAAATCTGGAAGACGCAGTTTCCCAAAGGCGGTCCGCGCAATCAGAGACAGATATGGGCACCGGTCGTCCTTGCAGACGGTCTTGTGTGGTTCGCGTGCGCCAACTGCCGTCTCTATGGCCTCGATCCGGTCGACGGATCAATCGAGCGGGACATTCCGCTCGGCGATCAGCTTCCATTGGCGTCCCCCGCGTACGACGGCAACCTCCTCTACCAGCCGCTCTGTTACAACGCCACCTACCCCGGGTCATTCACCGGACCTTTCAGGGTGCTGGGCATCACGACGGACGGGAATATCGAATGGGAGTTTGAGGGCACCGACCGGGAGGCCTTCTGGTCTTCGCCGGTAGTGGCCAACGGGATTCTCTGGGTACCCTCGGACGCCGGTGTGATCTACATGCTCGATCCCGCGACCGGCGATCCCATGGGCCCCGGACAGTATGCGCTGGAAAATCCCGTCTTGAGCGGGATCAGCATACTTGACGGAAAACTGTACTGCGTGGACACGGGCGGGAAAGCGTACTGCCTTCACAACCGGTAGAGCCACCAAACCCGCGATTGAATGGAAAAAGGACGCCCCTGAAAGGCGTCCCTTGTTTTTCTATCGGGTTCCCGTTCCTGTCAGAGCAACTGCTCGATCGCCTCCTCGAGCTCCTGTGTGCCGGACATGTAGGCTCCGATCCTGGCATACCGGCAGTTGTTGTCGCGATCAAAGAGAAAATGCTGCGGTACTCCGCTTCCCCCTCCGTTGAAGGGCTTCAGCTTGCCGAAGTACGATCCGCCGGGATCCAGGCACCAGTACGTGCACGCATAGTCGTGCTGCTGGATGAAAGACTCGACAGTGTCTCGGCTCTCGCCGTCGTTCAGGTAGATCTGGTTATACCCCGGGGTACTCTTGTACTTGTTGTAGACGGCGGTCAGGTCGGGCAGCTCCACGACGCAGTACGGGCACCATGTCGCCCAGATGTTGATATAGACAACCTCCCCCTTGAGGTCTTCGGTCATGTCAAGCGTGGTTTCAGGCAGGACGGAAGTCAGAGAGCCGCTCGGGATGGCCCCGTTGGTGGAGCCATTGATGATCGGCATGTCGGTACTCCACAGCGTTCCGGACTTCGTCGCAATTCCTCCGCGATCGTCCATGACTGTTATGGTGATCAACTGAGGGCCTGTTTCCTTGCTGGACGGTCTCCAGATCGCGGAGTTGCCGTCCTGGCTGGGGAAGGTTCCGCTCGAGGCCTGGAAGTCGTAGCCGAGGGGATCGCCGTTCGGATCGATCGCAGTGACGGTGATCACTATTGTCTCGTTTCTCGCGCCGTTGGCGGTTGTGCGGCTTGTGGTTATGTCGGTTATGATGGGATCGTCATTCGGTCCGCCCGTTGTCTGCCGTACCGGAACCGCAACCTGCCCCCAGCCCATGTGGCCGCTCATGTCGACCGCGTAGACGTTCGCCATATAGACGCCGACTGGCACTGTCGTCGCGAACGGCTCAGAGCCGTATACACTGTCCCCGGCCGCGCCGTCATTGTGCAGTCCATCATCGAACAATTGGGTCTGCGGGCTCCCGCCGAGCGGCAGAAGATCAGCCATGATCGTCGCGGGATTGATATCGTTCTGGTGATCGAAGACCTTCGCCCTGACAAACGTGGTTGAGAAGCCGTTATTGGCCACCGGATCCGAGTAGCCTTCCTCGATCAGCGGCTCCATCACGTGGCCGGGATAGCTCGCATCGATAATATAGGTTATCGTCTTGAAGTTCTCGCCGGGCGGGAAGTAGAAGGTGAACAGGCGTCCATGCACCTCGTGACCGCCGAAAGTGCGCTCCGGATCGACATTGATTGCCCGGAACTGCATCGGGCCGCCCCAGACCGTCGTCATGCCGTCGGGATTCAGAAGGAATTTCTGCCCGCCGGGATTCTGAATGACAGCCCGCACATCGTATCCCATGAGCGGGGTGGGATTCCTGAACGCAACCTGTACGTAGAACTTCAACGCGTTATGATCGTAGCTCGCGTCCACCACGCTCACGCAGTCATAGCAGTTCGGAGGAGTTACCGAACTCGTGACATTGACATGCACACCGGCATCGCGTTTCCATACGATCTCCGCTGTGCCGTTCCCAGCATCCAGAACCAGATCGAAAACTCCCCATGAGACATGATTATCGGGATTACCGGCAACAAGATGAGTTCCGGTCAGGTCGGGTTGTGTCGGGGAAACCGCGCCCGAGCATGCCAGCGCGGCAAACGTTCCAAGAACGAGAATAGCTACCAAGGTGAACCTTGACATCTTAGGACCTCCGAGAATTTCGGGTATTCCCTTCTCCGTTTACGAGCGGGTAACAGGTCGCAAGCAACTTAACGACCAGTCTTGGACCCAGCGCATAACAACGGTCCGAAGAGACCACGCATATTTTAGGATCTGCAATCCGGCAGGTCAATGAAATCACTTATACCACCCGAACATTAACTTAACCAAAGTAACATGAATCCGCGAGGTATGCAACTGAAAATATCCTCTAAGCCGCTTTCAGCCCTCCGGCTCTTTATTATGCATATCCTCTATCGCTCCCTCGATCGTCTCCTCGAGCTTGTTTGTTGTATACGAGGGCATATAACACATATCGTCCACGCAGACATATGCCGTCGCGTCCTCCGACGCCATGTAGCCCTTCTTCTCGATCAGATCCTTGTCCCTCTCCGGATCGACAAGCTGCGCCACCAGCGTCGGCTCCCAGCCGCGAAGCGACGTCATCAGAAGCTCACGCCCGACCGGATCGTCGAGTGACGCGACCACCGCGATATGAAGGCACTTGGAATGGACAACATCGTGTGCAAAAGCAAGACGGTTCTGATCGCTTTCAGGGAATCCGGTCGAATAACCGACCGCTTCCTCGGTAATCAGCCTCGACGCTTCCCTCGCGCCCTCGTTTTCCGCAAGCCACCCGTAATAGTGGAGAACCAGGGCCAGATCGGGCATGAAGAAGTACATCGACGGCTCCAGCCAATCCTCGGGATGCTCCGGGTCGAACACCTCTGCGATCTCGCCTGCCTTCTCCAGAAGCGACACATCCGCGGTCAGTTGATAGATCTGGATCAGCAGATCGATCAGATAAATCCGATCCGGAAGGCTCATGGCTTCCGGATCGCCAGCCCTTTCCAGGAGATCCCGGATGATCAAAGAGCCCGATTCATTCGCGAAATCGCCAAGAGTCATGCCATCTGCAATCTGGAAAGCCGCCACATCCTCGCTCATCCCGATAAGCCTGAAGAGCCTGGCGAACATGCGCGCGTTCACCCACACAATATCCCTGGGCCCCGTCACCGGATCGCTGAGATTCTGAAGAGCTTCCTCGGCGTGCGAAATGTCGTCGCCGGCATATTGCCCCCCTTCCCGGAAGGTGTTTCGGATATCCAGGTACGCGGGGAAACCTCCGCCCGGCAGCCCGTCCTGGAGCACAATCATCGATCCTACAGCGCTCATTGTCTTTTCAATGTCGATCGGCCAGTCGACACCCAGCGCTATAGAGCATATGCAGGCTTCCAGGTTTCTGAAAGGATCGACACACCATCCGGCGCCCGGCACGAAAGCTTCGTCGGGCATCCAGACGATGTCCTCGTCGATCTCGGCTATGTAGGGTCCCCAGGACGAAACGCGCCGCTCCATCTGGCTGAGAAGCTCATCATCGCCGACGTTCCCCCATGCGGCATAGAGCACATCATCGGGCATGACGCCCATCCCGCCGTCAAGGTCATCGGCTATTTTGCGCAATCGACCTTCGGCGAAAGCGTCCGCATCTATTTCTGATCTCACAAGCCCGACCGGGACCACATCCTCCCAGCTCTTCTCCGCGAACATCGCGATTGCGGCCTCGGCTTCCGGGCTGTCGACAGGGGTAGGCCCATCGTGCAGGGGGAAAGCAAGGAGCTCTCGTCCCGTCCAGAGATCGATGATGCCCGAATCGTCCGACGATTCGTCCGGCAATCCCATCAGAACTGCGATCGCGGGTGCCTGCCTGCTCCCAAGGATGCTCTGGGCGAGGGCGGGAGCCTCCCACCAGTCGATTTCCCAGGCTACAAAATCGCTGCTGATCCTCGGTCCCCATGTCTCGCTCGAAAACAGCCCATCCTCTATGGTTTCGGTGAGATCGGAATCATACCTGCTGATGTAGCAGAAAACGGGCTTGCCCGATGATCGCGATTCCTGAAGAACGGCATCGCGCTCGTGCGTGCGATGCCATTCAATCGGGCTGTTCGCTCGCCATCTGGGGGCGCGACGTGTGGTGTCCCAGTTGAAAGCCGGCGGGGGAGTCTCCGATATCCCATCCCCGCCTTCCGGCTGAGGTCCGGATGGTCCCGGGCAGCCGATCAGTGCAATCCCGACCAGCAGCGCGAGACAGATCGCCGATAGCTGAGGAAGATGATGCCTCTTGACAGCGCCGTACATTTTCTCTCCTCTCACTTGTGAAGGTGATTCGACGAAGGGTAGTATACGAGTTGGGACGGCGAAAAGAAAACCATCCGTTCGAGTGATCCAGCCGGTTCAGGAAGCAATAATCCCGCGGGAATTCATGGGCGGGAATACGGACAATGCGGAGGCTTTGGTCATTCCCGACGACGCTCCGGAGAGCGCAATCCGCGAGGCGGTACGCGCGCCGGAAGGTTCAATCAGCAGATCCGTGCTCGGCGGACTTGCGTTTCTCAGCGTGGACGGCGCCTTCATAAAATCCGACCCTAAGGAAGGATGCACTTCATGATCGGGTCTGATGATGCGTCCTGCCAGACGGTGGGGCGTTTTTTTTTCGCCTGTCGGGATTCAGGTGCAGCATCGATCTGAAATCCGATCGACAACCCGTAGGTCTGCAATCGTGGTAGAATTCGATTTGATTCCGACTCGCGAATGCGAGCAGATAACCAGGAAGAAAATGATGGCGGTTAACGATAACAAAGGTGAAAGGGAATACAAGAGCATCGACAACATCATCACCTTTGATGTCAAGGGCATGCATTGCGCGACTTGTGTCTCGCGGGTCGAGGGAGCCTTGATGAAATCGGAGGGTGTCGAGGATGCCTCTGTAAACCTGGCGAGCAACCAGGCTGTTGTGACCGTCGATACGCGCAAAGCAAAGACCGACGTGCTGATCAAGGCGATCGAGGATGCGGGATACGAAGCGCAGGTGGCATCGGGGGATCACTATCACGCTATGGTCGAGACACATCGGGCGGAGCTTGAAGCTCTCAAGAACCGCGCGATAGTGGGCATCGCGATCGCCGTACTCGTCATGCTCTTCACGATGGAGGCCATGGCGGGCGCAATACCCGGT
>CAYLVL010000024.1:0-14336 GCA_964387135.1 uncultured Planctomycetota bacterium | reverse complement strand
TTCTCCTTGTCCTTCATCTCGACAGCCATCTCCAGAGCTTTGCGCAGCCACTCCCCGGCTGTATCGATATCCCCGCGCTCGAGGTACACTTCTCCGATCTTGCCCCGCCACACGCACTCGTTCGTCTTGTTCCCCGCCTGGACAGCGAAATCGAGCGGTCGCCGAACTCGACTGCGTCAGCGAGCGATTTCTCAAGAAGGTCGAGCGCGCTGTCATAGTCCCCCCTTCGAACGCATATCTGTCCCGTCAAGCGCCGAATTGCTCCCGCTTCTCTTCGGTCGCGGATCTCTTCAGCGATGCCGGGCGCTTCCTCCAGCAGGTCGAACGCTTGATCGAAATCCCCCGCATGCAGATGGATTCTGCCAATCTGCCTTCTGCACGCATACTCGTTATTCCTGTCTCAGATGTCCAGCGCGATGCCCAATGCTTCCTCGGCGAGTTCGAGCGCATCCGCAAGATTCCCTACTCTGGTGTGGCATCTTGAGAGCAGACCGGCCGCGCGCATTCTGTCGTTTTCGTATCCCACTTCCCCGGCGCACGCAAGCTCCTGCGTGTGAAGGGGCAAGGCAAGGTCAAAGCGTCCCCATCTCAATAGCAGGTCCGAAAGGGCGCACTCGCCATGAAGGATCTCGCGCACTTTCCCCAGATCATTGATAGCCAACGCGTGGAATACTGCCAATCTGAGATGCTCCACGTCGTCGGGATTTCTCGTTTCGGGGTCCCAATCGAGCGTGGAATAGTACTGCTACGCTCGCTCGTGAAGCAGAATGGGATCCTCCAACCTGGTCTCCGCGACCCCCTTGACAAGCTGGTTCAGAGAATAGCGTGGCGGATCGACATCGATATCCGCCTGCACAAGGGAACGGAGATAGAGCTCATCCGGGGCGAACGAGACATCCTATGCCTCCACTTCCGGCACCAGCGCGCCGATTGCATCCGCCGTCTCCATCCGAAACAGCATCGGCATGGCCGTCAGGAGTTTGTATTCGTCTAAGGGCAGACGGTCCGAACTGATCACTTTCTCGAAAAACGCGACCGGATTGAGCGTTTCATCGGGGCATCGGCGTACGGCATCCATGATGTCGCCCGCCCGAGCGAGCCTGGCTCCATAAGCCGGTCCTCTCATCACCGCCGCAGCCAATGCCTCAGGGTCATCGGATGACCGCCCAGCAGCCTGTGAGCTTCATCCAGCACCTCGCCTCCATCCTTCAAACCCGCATCGCGCACGAGACTTCTGGCCTCATCGCGTGCGATGCCGTCGACTTGCTTGAATACTGTTACGGGATCGTGGAACCTCGCCAGCTGGTGCGATGTGACAGGGACCTCGGAGTCGGGTTCAAGACATGTCCTGGGCAATCGCGGCCAGCGTTCATCGCAGAATGTGCCCGCCTCGGCACTCATATCAAAGGCGCTGTCGAGATTGTCAAACACTATAAACGCGCGCCTGCCTGCAAGCCTTGCCCTCAGAACGTACAGCCACATATCGAACGGCGGCGAGTCGGGGTCACCTCACGGCACCTCGCCCTCGGTGGCTATATTGACGAGAAGCAAAAGCGCGGTTTCGGGACCCGGCCCGCTGCGAAGGTCGTACCAGATATGACTGTCGAAACCCTCGCATTCTTCTTCCAGAATACGCGAGAACGTGAGCGCTGCAATCGTGCTTTTCCCGATACCTCCCGGACCGTAGAGGCAGAGGAACTTCCGCGAGCGGTCAATGGCCAGACGAACGCACTCCTTCACTATGTTTCCCCGTCCGTAGATACCCCGCGTCGGCGGCTTAAAGCCGTATATGAACGAGCGCTCTCCTTCAGCCGCTACGCGACCTCCGGGTAATTCAAGCATCCCGGACCTCGTCCCGGTTCTTCTCCAAGGCTTGGCCGAAGGCGTTTCAATCACCACGGCTTCGCCCGAGGGAGCGACTCCCATCATCTCCAGCCCTTTGATTATCCACGGAATAAGCGTGCCTGCACCCTCGGGCGGCATTCTAATTGAGGAGTGAGTGCCGATCGCCTGACGCCATGAAGCCTGCCTGGCCTGCAATTCCTGGTGTGAGATATCCAGCAGCACCGGGAACAAAATACGTCCAGCTTCGTGCGCTCGTTCGACCTCCCGGGTTACCTGATGAGACGAGAGCGAGGCTCTTGAAACCAGCAGCAGAACTGCGTCGCAATCCTCGATTGCCCTGCCGGTAAGGAGCAGGTATGGGACTCCGGGCACCCCGTCACGCTCGTAATACCAAGTGGAATAGCCTGCCTTCTCGAGTTCCCCCGCCAATTCAAGGGCAACGTTCGAGTCCTCTTGGGAGTAGCTGATAAAGACGTTCCTTTTCATGCGCCTTCCCGAACCGCGTCAAACCGCTCATTTCACTTAAACCTCATGTCTTCAGGGAATCCAGATTATACTCACTTGACATCTGCCCCACAACACGATCATCCAAGCGCCGTACACAAGCCGGGAGGCAGGGCTTGATCCCCGGAGGCATGCAAGCCTCCTTTCCAGCCCCGGCGATCATATAGCCCGCGACAAACAGCGACCCCCCGCCTGCTGGCGGGGAGTGCTCTTAATAGGCGGTTGCCCAATGTCGGTTTTGCTTCACCGGGATGTCAGCGACTCGTAACGGTTGCAGTGGATGCCTATGAGCGATTCAGAATTCCTCTGCCACGATCGCACGCCCGGTTCCCCCCCTTGTAGAGGCCCCCGCGCTGCGGCGGGGGCCTATCACAAGGGGAGGAGGGTCAACATCGATGCGGTTTGACTCAGGAGGAGGAACCGCGTGGAGATGTGGAGGAGTACTGCTGACTGGATAACCGCATCGATGGTTGTCCGGCATCCTTTGGACCCCGGACCTATCTATTCAATTAACGGCCTGTGGCTCGGGTATTGCGCCCGGTGCGAGGAAGAAATCTCCTGCGCCCGCCTTGACTCTCTGGAATGGTGAGAAGTCCAGCTTGCTCTTCTTTACCATTCTCTCCGATGAGTCCGTTTTCTTCTGCTCCGTTTTCGATTCGTTTTCTGAATCCTGGAAGCGGAGCAAGCCTTCGAGTTTTATCAGCTTGGCCATAACTCCGTCCTCCTGTGGATTGTATTGGTTGATGGGTTTGTGAGTCACCTCATTAATTGCAATTTGCATTCCTTCCACTTGTAAGGACGAAAAATATTTAACCTGGGTTCAAAAAATCCCGCGCCAAATGCGGGAAAGGAATCCGGTTCTTTTGTGACGGGCCATGAGAGCGGCCCGGGGGGTAAGTAAACACTTAGTTGCAAACTGCTACAGCCCGGACGAAGCACCGTTCAAATTGCACCACAGCAATATCAGAGCATCTTCATCAACTGTACGATGCCCGATTCATGTCCCCCTTACCACCTGTACTCGAATCCCTTGACAACGTACGCAAGGAGCGGCAACAGGTCCTCACATAGCCCGATCGACATCATGCATCTCGTCTCGAAATATCCGTCGTGCCCCACCATCTCGGAATAGATCCTGTCCTCCGGCTCGCTCAGCCGGGCCAGGATTTCCAGGATCGCGGCTGCCGGAGCTATCTCCCCTTCGGGCATCGCGTACACCACATCCGCGATTCCCCTCAGGAGTTCCTGGCCATGCACGTGAAGGCGCATATTTGCAGGTTCCATCCCATCAGGCATGAGCATGGTGCCCATCCGGAGGGTCTCGATCGCCGTCAGCGCGTCCTCCCGCCACAGGGATTTAACCATCCAGCCGTCGGTCCACGCGATTGTCGGGGTCAGCGGGAAGTTCTCGTCTTCAATAACCCATGTCACCGCGTTCTCGTCGCCGAAATCCTCCTGGTGGATCGGGAGGTCGGGAATCATGAGACTGAGCGTGTCCATAACCCCGACCGCCAAGTAGCCGAGGTCCTCGCTGTCGGTCTTCAGGATTGTCACCAGGCCGGGCAGGTAGAGGCCGTCGCCCCTGTCGGCAGGGCCTGTCAGAAGAACCAGCACCTGCTCCCCGAAATCCATCGACTCGATGCCGCCGAGCCCGAACATCCTCAGCATCTCGCCGGGATCCATTGCATCGCCGGGCATCTCGCCCATCATCTCTTCCATCATCATGGGGAAGACGAATTCCATGAGGTAGTCGATGTAGGCGTGCATGTACCGGCCGGGATTGGCCCAGGCCATCTCGCCGATGATCTCGAAGGGACCGCCCTCGGCGGTCATGAGCACCTGCGGCTCGGTGCTGAGCATGGTGCCGATGAAGCTGTCGGCGGATTCACCGCTGAGCTCGACCCATCGGGCCATCTCGATGTCGCCGAATCTCAGCCGGCAGGCGGTATGCTGGCTGGAGATGGCGTCCAGCCCGATTGAGTCGAACATGCCGGTCATGAATCCTTCCATCTCCATGGGCATCGGACCCATCTCGCGCTGCATTTCTTCCATGGACGCGCCGAGCATCATCTCGGCAAACGCATCGATATCGGTCTGGCAGCGGAAGAAAGCGCCGTCGGTATTGAAATCCCGGGGCGGATCGAAGCGGAATCCGTCGCCGGTCTCATAGCGTCCGACCATCTCTCTGAGTGTCGCGATATCACTCTCGAAGATCAGGAATCCGTCGCCGAAAGCGAACGCGTAGTCCCTGTCGGGAGGGGCTACGTAGGTCCAGTCGCCTGAAGTCTCGACCGTGAATCCCATGTCGGTCCAGTCGTAGTTGCGCCCGAATCGTCGCAGGTTTCCAGTAATGTCGTCGTAAGGCTCGAAGGACTTTTGCCGGCCTCTGCTAGTCATTATCCCCCCCACGTGGAACGAGACGAGGCTGTAGTTGTCGTAAACCCCCTGCACATTGACTACCTCATCCATGCCGGACGCGCTTTGCCTGGCGTACCTTGCGTGAACATCCAATGGCTCGTAATAGATATCCCCGAGAGAGCCGTCTTCCATCGAATCCACCACTTGTATTGGCTCTCCGGTGAAGGGATTAATCGGCATCTCTTCGAGGTAACCTGACTGGATGAGCATTTCGATCGATTCCGGGTACGAATTCGGAGCGATGGTCTCGCCGGTCTCAGCATCCTCCACAGCCCGGTGGTAGTAGCTTCTCAATGCGTTTGTCATTTCCTGGAGAACGCTCTTGTAGCGGGCCTCGACAATATACGCGCCCGTGTAGTAGCCGAGGATGCTGCCGTCCGCCTCGTTTTCGGCGGCAAAGATCATTGTGGGGATCCCGCCCGTCGCGGACATTGAAAACGCCTGAACGCCGGACAGTCGGTTGAAGAACGCCAGCATGTCAGGCTTGCTTGCCTCTCGCGTCAGCATCTCCGAGAGGATTTCGAGGGATTGACGGAAGCGCGCCTGGTCGGCCTCGCGCCAGCCCTCCGCGACATCGGTCATGTAGGCTCTAAGCCCGTCCATATCCAACGCCATGACCATCGGCGCGTCGGCGGGCAGGAATGAGAGCGACTCGGCGTCCTCATCGAGTGCCCGGGTCGCACCCGCCATGAACGCGAACATGGCCGATAGTCCGACCGTTATGATCATTAATCTTGTGAGCATTACGTTCCCTCCGATCCAGCAAATGCTCGATCTCTGCAAGATGTGTAAATAAGAGTCGATCCGGTCCGGCGGGTTGCGTCCCGCCGGAAATAAGATTCATTTGGGATGCTAGAAATATAGGGGGAGGGTTGCGATGTGTCAATCGGGGATGAACGGGTCAGGTGTATCGGCATGGCCGGGATGGCCGTGCTACATTTCGGGCTGGTTGGTGCTGGTGGTGGGCGATTCGAAGAGGGGCAGGAGGTAAGGAGGCAGGCTGAATCCGTCTATCTTCCATCTGCCCGATTCGCGCCTCAGGTCAAAAATGAACGGCAGCTCGAGCCCCTGCTCCAGTGCGGCACTGAGCTCGGATGGAAGGTCCGGTATGGCCAGCGCGGCTTCGCGTTCCCGCTCGCCCTTCGGAACCATTATGACCCTTGCCACGACCTGGGCGGTTGTCTCGTCTTCGTTCAGAACCTCATACGTGGTTTGCCACCTGATGAGTTCGAGGAATTCCCGAATCGCCGGATTCTCCCTGAGCTCCTCCGCAAGGTCTATGACCTGCCCCCTGTGCTGCTCGGCGACCGAAACCAGGTGCGCGTGCTCCGTACTCCTGTATTCCTCGGTTGTGAGCGCCTCCAGACTTGCCTGCGTAAAAGGTCGCTCGCCCGACAGAAGCCGCAGGTAATCCTGCACGGTCTTTGTGGTAGTCGACGAGCGGCATCCCCCGAGCGAAGCTCCGAGGACAATCGCGAGCGCCGCCGTGATGATCGTGAGCTTTTTGTCCGTATGTCTCACGTTCCCTCCAGCCTTGGGAAATTCCCCATCATCATACCATCCCTAGCGGATATTGCCTTCCGGTCGGTGTCATTGTTCGAGAAGCTGATTCAGAAGCGACTCGGCCTCGCGGAATTCGCTCGTCTCACGCGACGGCGCCGCGGTCGGATAGACCTGCAATGCCTGCAATGCCCCGACCGTGTCGCCAAGCCCGCTGAGGGATTTCGCGAGCAGAAAGTAGACGGAGATGGAAGCCTCGCCATGCGAGATCATCCTGCGATATACCCTGACCGCTCTTGCATGGTCGCCCAGGGTACTGAGCGTACATGTACCAGTAACCCTCGAAACAAGGGTTTTCATCAAGTCCATCATCCGGAAGCTCTCGCGCGCAATTCATGTACTCCCCGCTAGCACCAGCGCTTGTCGCCATTTCAGCCTCCGGAACGAGAACACAATGCCGATCACGACAATCGCCAGCGAAAGAAAGAATGCAGGGCATTGCGCGATGTCTTTTCGTGATAGACTACGTCCCATGCCACGAGCCAGACTCGGACAGCATTGGCTTGCCGACAAGAGGGTCTGCAAGCGGATCGCGGACGCGGTCGCGCTGTCGCCCGACGAGACCTGCATCGAGATCGGGGGCGGCAAGGGCGCGCTCACGAAATTCCTCGCACCGGCGTGCAGGCGGCTGATCGTATATGAGGTCGACCCGAAATGGGCTGCTCATCTCAGGGATCAGTCGGAAACATGGGAGGGCGATATCGAGGTCCGCGAGGCCGACGCGCTCAAGATAGACTGGTCGAGACAGCATCTCGGTCTCGAAGAAAATGAACCGCTCGTCGTGACAGGCAATCTCCCCTACTACATTACGTCACCGCTTCTTCTCAGGCTCGCCTACAGCAGGCTCGACATGAAGAAAGCGGTGTTTCTGATTCAGAGGGAAGTTGCCAGGCGGATAACATCGAAGCCCGGCGACAGCGATTATTCTCGCCTGACCGTTTCGCTCGGCGCGTTTCTTGAGTCGAGATCCCTGTTCTCAGTGCCTCCCGACGCGTTCAAGCCGCCACCGGAAGTGACAAGCGCGCTCATCGAGATGAAGCCGCTCGAAAAGCCGCCGGTGCCTGTCGATCTTACCGACACGTTCGAGCATGTGGTTCAAATCGCCTTCCGGATGCGCAGGAAGACGATCAAGAACAACATCCGCTCAGGATTCCCGGACCTGCCGGCCAGCGAGATCGAGGATTTCCTCGGTTCCATAGGCATGAATCCCAACGCGAGGCCGCAGGAAATCAGTGTCACGCAATACGTCACACTGGCAAAAACGCTGGACCTGCCGAAGAACGGATAATGTCGGGGGAAAGAACCCCGGTTGATCGAAGGAATAAAAATGCACAGTGCTTTCCAGGTCTTCGCGATCCTTCTGCTTTGCTTTTTTTTTTTACCGCACCGAGCGCTGCGGACGAGAAGCCGGACGGGTCAAACTGGCCCGAGATCTGCTGGTCGGGATCCGATGAGGGTCGCTATCTCGCTCTGTCGTTCGATGATGGGCCGACTCCGGACACCGCCGAGCTTCTAGCGATCCTTGACGAACTCGATGTACGAGCGACGTTCTTCGTGTGCGGAGAGTACTGCGACTGGCGTCCCGAGCTTCTGAGGGCGATAGCCGATGCGGGTCACGAGATCGGCAACCACACCTACCATCATCCCAACATGACGAGACTGGAGGACGGGTCCATCGCTGAGGAATTGGAGAGCACCAACCGCACAATCAAGGCCCTCACGGGGATAATTCCCCACCTGTTCCGACCACCGGGGGGCAGCTACGATTCGAGAGTGGTGGACGCGGTTTACTCGCACGAGATGACGACGGTGATCTGGTCGGTTTGCTGCGACGATTATCGCAATCCGCCTGCTTCGAGAATAGTGAACTGCGTGACGTCCAGGGCGGGATCCGGCTCAATTGTCCTTCTGCATGACGGCAAATCCCACACCAGGGAAGCCCTGCCGGAGATCGTGAACACGCTCAGGTCGGAGGGATACGAGTTCGTGACGATCGGCGAGTTGATCGAGATGACGTACGGCCCGTGCCCGTGGCAGGGAAAGGACACAATGTACGAGGAATTCCCGGAGCTGCACGGCGTCTTCTGAGTGAGATGCGCGCTCATCGACACCGCGGCGGGTGATATAATCACTGAACTGGTTTGATGAATCCCCAGAACCGTTCGCATCTGGGAGTGCTGTTGGCATTTTTTGTGGCTGCGACAGCGGTCACGTGGCCGCTCGTGCTTCATTTCAACGACGGGATTCCGTATGGCGGCGACAGCTTCCAGTTCATATGGAACGGATGGTGGTTCTCGAAAGCGCTCGGTGATCCTGCCCTGTCGGTCTGGTATACGCCCTATCAATACGCCCCGAACGGAACCTCGCTCGTGCTCCACGACCTTAGCCCGCTCAACGCTCTCATGCAGGCGATATTGTCGGGATGGATCGGGATGTTCGCCGCACACAACCTCCTGATTCTGCTGCATTACGTGCTCGGCGCATGGGGAGCGTACATCCTCGCATGGTACCTGACCGGGAATCGTCCGGCGAGTGTGACCGCCGGAGTCATCTACGGCTTCAGCATGCATCACGCGATGCATCTCTCGCAGTTGGGAACGATATCGTCCGGATGGCTGCCGCTGAGCATCTACTATCTTCTGAAATTTACGCGTGACGGCGGTTGGCGCGACGGGGTCCTGTCCATCGTCATGCTTCTCGCGGCGGCGATGTCGCACTGGTACCAGTTCGCGTTCGCGGGAGTGTGCTTTTTCGGCCTGATGCTGATCGGGCAGGTCGGTCTCAAGGATCACCTGGACGGCGCGAAGAGATGGATGAGGGCCGTCGGCCCGTGGATCGTTGCCTTGCTTATTCTCGGTCCGTTGATCCTGGCTTCATGGCGCGAAACCGCAGCGGTGGGTGCGCAGCACCAGGTCGAGATGGGAATGAGATACTACCTCGACCCGGCATGGCTCCTGCTGCCGTCGCCGACACACCCGATCCTGGGCGGATTATCGAAACCATTCCTCATGACCATCCCCGGAAACACGACGGAGGGCGTGGTTTCCCTCGGAATTGTGGCGATAGTGCTGGGCATTCTGTCGTGGTTTCGCAGGGACGCGACCACCCGCGCATGGTGCTGGCTCGGGCTGGTCATTTTTCTTCTCGCGCTCGGGTCGGTCATTACCATTCTTGGTTGGAACACGGGAGTGCCTGGTCCGTTCGTGATCTGGTCGGCGATTCCGGGCTTGAACCTGATCAGGATTCCCGCGAGATTCATCGGGCCGTTCACCCTGACGTTGGGCATTGCCGCAGCGGGATGGATCGCGGGGCTTCAGACCGAATGGCGGCTTGGATTCAGGCGATTTTTCCTCCTCTGGTTCATCCCGGCGATCATTGTCTTCGAAACGCTGACCATTCCAGTCCCCGTTGTCGGGAGGGAGTTTCTTCATCCGGCACTGGGAAGGCTTCCCGGGATTTACATGGAGGCAACCGGCACGACCGAACCGCCCGACCTTATCGTCAATTTTCCACTCCTTCCCCTTCGACGCGAGTATCTTCTCCAGCAGACCATTCATGAGCTTCCGACGGTGGACGGCGCTCTATCCTATCCGCCGGCGGGCGCAATGGACTTCTTCTTCGGTTTCAACTGGAACCCGGATTACGTGAAGTCGATCGGAATCGACATGGTGCTGTTTCATCCATGGGTCGCGACACCGTCGCTTGGCGAGCATTTCAAGATTCCAGAGGACGCGACCGGTCGCGCCGCCGACTGGGCCGGACAAAAGGTCGAGCCGGAAGTGTTTTTCAGGGGGGTAATGGGGTATCGAGTTGCGTACGAGGACGATGGTCTTATCGTCTTTGTGCCGTGATGGAATTGAAAATTATGCGGATAATCATCCGACCATTTCTCCGAGACTGACCAGCATATCCCTGAACGGCAGTCTGTGATCCGGCGACGCGTTGAGGCCGGTCACGTACTCGTTTCCCCAATCGCTGATGACCGCCCGGGGATCGAGAAGAATGACCGCTCCGGGAGGGCGGGACGCATCGACACCGTCCGGGATCGGTCCGGCAATCAGACTGTCGATCCATCGGTTGGATGTCTCCACCGCCAGCGGAACGAGATATGCCTCCAGACCGTCTATTCCCTGCGCCTCGTATGATCTGAGAGCCGCCCTGTGCAACGGCTCCTCGGGCGATACAAACGGTAGCTTGACAAGCACGAGCGCCGTGAAGCCCGCCGGACGAAGATCGACGCCGTCAAGGAAGTTCCTTCCCCCAAGCAGAAGCGTCGCCTGGTTGCTGATGTACTCCTTGACCAGCGCGCTCTTCGTTCCGTCCTGGTATTGCGCCAGCACGATGCAGTCCTTCGGCGGATCGATTCCAAGGATGTCCCTGACACGTCTCAACTCATGATGCGCGCTGAAAGCGGCGATCGTCCTCCCACCCAGCACTTCCGCGATCATCCTCAGCAGATTCGCGGTCCGCTCCATGTATTTTTCCCAGTGATAGCGTCTGCCCGTCCTGGTCACCGGCGGGGTGATATCCTCGGGAAGGAAAAGACGGGGCATGACAAGCGATTCATCGGACAGCACGCGCTCGATCACATGCGCCTCGGTCGCAAGTCCCCATGCGGACCTGATACGCTCGAAGGAGCCTTGATAGCGGAGGTGACGGTCATGCGCGATCACGCCGCCTTTCGCTTCATCCATGATTCTCTGAACGACGGACCCAACCTCGATGGGTACCACACTGAGGCTCAGCCGTTTCGGATTCCTTGCGGGCGCGCCTTCGATCGACGCCGCCCAGCCCTGGGGTGTCTGACGGAACAACCTGATCGTCTCCGCCGCTTCCGCGAGTTGTCGCGCGATAACGACATGCTCGCGAGATGCGTCGCTCTCGGATTCAATGGCTTTGGACGCCCGCTCGAAGACATCCGCCGACACCGGCAGCATGTCTCCCAGCTCGCCGAAAACGTCCTGGTTCCAGCTTTCCTGATCCACCGCGACCGGATTGGCGCTTTCGCGCGACCGACTCTCGCGGTACGACCGCATCATCGTTCTGCACGACTCTAACAATTCGGAAGTCTGCGATGCGGCGCTACGCACGGCGTCGACAATCCCGGCGGGGCAGCCGTGGCAGTTGTCCAGCAGCGTCTGAAGCCTTCTCTTGAGGGCATCGACCTCGAGTACGCGACTCTGCGCCGACCGCGCGGCATGAATCAGGTTCGCCGCATGCTCCACGACGCAGGCGTTGATTGGATCGACCAGTCTCTCGGTGCACGGCTGATCCGAAGGTCCGGCACACAAATGCTCCTGGCTTATCACTACTCTCCCCGCGCCCCTCGCTTTCCTGAGCGCGTTGCCAGCGAAACTCGGCCGGTGCTGCTCTTCTTCTCTATTCACGCACTCCATGCCGGAATCAGCGAGCGAGTTGAGATGGCCCTTCAATCCGGAGAAATTGTTCAAAAGCCACCAGTTGACCCTCGCGATCCTCCCGGTGCGCGTGCCCGCCAGCCACCTGGCAAGCACGACCCTCTCATAGGGGCTGAGCTCGATCCATCCGGCGGGGCGGCCTTCATTGTCGAAAGCCCGCGACGCGTTTATGTACTCGCACCGTTGACCCAGGTAGAAAGCCCCGTCAGGACCACCCGGCCCGTCGGAGCCAAGATCCCCGTCGATTACCTCCCCGATATGACGGTCGTCGGGAACAGCTATTACCAGGGGCGGCTTGTCGGTCGAATCCGGCGGGACCGCGCGGGAAGCGGGCGGACTTCCGGGACGGATGTCGTCGATGAGAGTCAGACCGCCGGTTTCAAACGCTCGACGAACTTCCTCAGCGAGAACCTTGTCCTGCGCCATGATATCCCTGTCAGCCGTCGCGGCAATCGAGGGCATCGCCGAAATAGGCGCCTTGTCGGGATCAGCCAGTCCATTCAATACGGCCTCGTCGAGGCGCCATGACGGGTCGATGTCCGCATCGGCGACGATGTAATCCAGCAGATCGAATATCGGATCAAGGCTTTTCCCGCGATAGGCGGCAAGGTGCGCGACCAGCTCGGCGGGCCATGACCTGATCTCGCCGATCAGCTTCAACGCGAGCCGTCCCGCCATCCGCGCGTCCTGTAATGCGCGATGCGGATCGTCCGCGGCAACTCCCCATGTGTTCGCGAGCGCTCCAAGCTGAAGCGTCGGAGCCTCCGGATCGATAATCGCGGCGAGATGAAGAGTGCAGAGCGCCGGATTCTCAATCGGCTCCATGCCGCACTTCTGTATGTGGTGGGCGAGGAAGCCCATGTCGAATGCGGCGTTGTGCGAGACAAGAAGCTCGTTTCCGATGAACCTGACAAACTCCTCCAGCGCTGAAGATAGGTCGCTTCCGCCCTCGAGAAGAGCCGGCTTTATGCCCGTTAGGCGTCGATTGCGCTCCGGCAGCCCTGCCGCCGGTTTCACAAGTGTTCGGAACGTCTCCTTTTCCTCGCCGTCCGCGATACGGACCGCGCCAAGCTCGATTATCTCCCCATCGGCGGGATTCAGACTCGTCGTCTCGATATCAACCGCGATGAAGTGCGAAAAATCGGGACGCTCGCGCTCTGCCTCATCTTCGGAATCAGGCTTTGCTTCGGGGATACCTTGCTGATTAGTCATTAAGAACTGCTTTCTAGGACGGCTCGTCGCCGTCGGTTGCGCCATAGCGCTCGCGCAACACATGATTGCGCGGCGTGATGAACTTATCGTCCGCCCATTCGGGGTCTATTTCAACCATATCGCAGCCCGGACGGTCGTCCGGACCAGCGGCGAGTATTGTACCATCAGGCGCCACGATTCTGCTCCCCGCAACGAATTCAATCTCCCCCTCCGGTCCGGGATCCGTCCCGACACGTCCGGCGCTGATGATGAAAACACGATTTTCCATCGCGCGAGTCCGAACCGCGTTGGGGCACGCGTCCGGAATGACAAGATTCACCGGATGCGCGATCACCTGCGCGCCAGTCCCGTCTCCCTTCCCCCACGCGAGTCGTCCCCAATCGTCGGGGAACACCCAGTCGAAACAGACCATCATCCCCAGCCTCGCCGCCTGATTTCGGGTGTGCTTCATCGGACCGATACGGGTGATCGGCGACTGCTCAGTGCCCGCCTCGAAGATGTCCTTCTCGTCATTGAAAAGGTGCATCTTCCGATAGCTCGCGAAAATCCCCTCCGGACCGATCAGCCATGCCGAGTTGTAGAGCCTGCGCTTATCGTCTCGCTCCAGGAAGCCGCCCACGATGTTCATCGCGAAGGAACGGCACGCGTCCATGCACATGATCAACGCCTCGCTCATCCTGTCGGACGGTACGGAGAGCTCGACCGCTTCTTCGCGATCGCGTACCGCGTAGCCCGAATGAAAAAGCTCCGGTAGAACAACAAGATCGGCGTCACGAACCTTCTCGATCAGCGAGTAGGCTTCTTCGAGGTTACGCTTGACCATGCCGAGACGCGGCGATGTCTGTACGAACGCTACACGCATTGTCCAACAAGGTGACCGCCCACAACTATAGCGGCTTGTTGGGGAAAGGTGAAGTCCGCATTATTTCAACGTGAGGGATGTCGATCCTTCGCTCTTGACTCGGTAGGCCCACATCTGTGATGTGGGGTATTCAGGTACGTCAATGGCATGATTGAAACCCATTTTTCATGATAAAATATTTCAGGATGGGTTGACAGGCTCGCGGGGGGGGGTAGAATCTTGGTTGAAAGGCATAGGGAAGGCCGATGATCGCACAGATGCAGGTTTCCACTCGAGAGGAGGTGGGTCCATGAGATCCATTACGCTATTTCTGTTACTCGGTGTCGTTGCAGCGACGGCCATGGTCGGCTGCGCGGACAATCCAGCCGTTCCTGATATGCAGTGCGCAGTTCCAGGCAGCGGCACCTCAGCCGGCGGCTATGATCTGCCGCTCAACCGATTGGCGGATGTGCACGGCGATAATCACCGCCTATGGGGCGAATGGTTGTTCATCTTCGACGCCTCTCACGAAAATGTAC